>JAHDBX010000023.1 GCA_020630145.1 Gammaproteobacteria bacterium
ACTGGGCAATATTTGCCCGCAGCATCGTTCTGGCCTGCCACTATGTTATATCTCTCTATTATTTTCTCTTAGTGTTGGCCTGCTTTATTACCTACCGTTTAAACGTTTTTTTCAATATTAGACACATACAAAAATGCCCGCACTAGGCAAACGGCTAGGCGGGCATGCATATTTACTTTGTATAAAAGCTACAAGGTCAATAAATTTTTAATATCAACTTCTGTTGCCACATCGGCATCATAGTCCACACCATCAATTTCAAAACCAAATAAACGTAAAAATTCTTGTTTATAACCGTCAAGGTCAGAGATAGTTTTTAAATTCTCTGTTGTGACTTGTGGCCATAGCTTTTCAACTTCACGTTGTACTTCCTGCTTCATTTCGAGATCATCGGCTCTCAATCGGCCTTCATCATCTTGTAAAGGTGAGTCACCATATAAGCTTTGCTTAAATAGTCGGTACACTTGCTCTATGCAACCTTCTTGCGTGCCATTTGCCTTCATTATTTTAAAGAGTAATGACAAGTACAAAGGCATAATCGGAATAGCAGAACTGGCTTGTGTAACCACCGCTTTTAAAACAGATACGCGTGCATCGCCACCAATATTTTGTAGGCCTTTACGAATATCCAGTACGCGTTTATCTAAATCTTTTTTCGCTGCGCCAATGGTTCCATCCCAATAAATGTCCCATGTCATTTTTTCACCCATGTAGGTATAAGCCGTTGTCTTTGCACCTTCGGCTAATACACCTGCATCCGCCAAATCAGCAATCCACATTTGCCAATCTTCACCACCCATCACGGCTACTGTATTATCAATATCCTCTTGGGTTGCAGGTTCAAGGGTCATCTCTTCGATAATTTCTTTATCCGTGTTTACACCATTTTGGGTAAAACTTTTACCTATAGGTTTAAGTGTAGACATATGTGTCTCACCTGTTTTAGGGTGAGTACGACGAGGTGAGGCAAGACTATAAACAACTAAGTCAACCTGACCAAAGTCTTCTTTTATCGTTTCAATGGTGAGGCGCTTGATTTCATCGGAAAAAGCATCGCCATTGATGCTTTTTGCATACAGGCCTTCTGCTTCAGCAGCCTCATGAAAAGCAGCCGAGTTATACCAGCCTGCTGAACCCGCTTTACGCTCAGTACCCGGCTTTTCAAAGAACAAACCCAGCGTGGAAGCACCCGCACCAAAAGCAGCACTAATACGAGATGCAAGACCATAACCTGTCGATGCACCAATAACCAATACTCGCTTAGGCATATCAATTGCGCCTTGCGACTTCACATAGTCTATTTGATTCTGTACGTTTTGAGCACATCCCACTGGATGCGTTGTCACACACATAAAACCGCGAACTTTAGGCTTGATCACCATACCATTTCTCTTCCTAGACAAAAATTAGACGCGTATTATAGCGACATTCATGCAGAGATGATACCGTGAGAATATGACAGAAAACTAGCTTAGTTATCCAGATCTAACTTCAGTTGTTTGCACAAAGTTTTACAGACTTTCAGACAGAAAAGCCCGTTGAGAACACCGTCCTCTTTAGTTACGTATATGAGCACTGCTTAATTACAAACCGTGATAAGCTTACCCAAAGTCATCATATAAAAATATAAAGTGTTATTCACCCGGACTTTTGATAAAAAGTAAAACTGGTCACAAATACTTTACATATCAATAATACGAAAAATACTTCTCACGCAAGGTAATAATTATGTTCGGATTTTTAAAAGGCGATCCACTAAAAAAACTAGAAAAAGAATACGATGCGCTACTTGAAAAAGCAATGCAGGCTCAACGTAACGGTGATATTAAAAGCTATTCTTTGCTTACGGAATCAGCTGAAAAAGTAAAAGCTCAACTCGATACCTTAAAGGCAAGCTAAACGCTAATCTTCAGATGCCAGCATCTCGCATCATACAAAACAGTATATGCAGAGTCTTCTACTTAACAGCAATAGAAGCAACAGAAAACGTTGTAATGCTGCTAATACAAGAACAAATTTATCGACTACGTTTTAATTTGTTTGTAGGCATCAAGCGCGGCTTGACGGCTGACCTTTAAATCAACAATGGGTTCGGGGTAATTGTCGCCTAAGCGCACATTTGCTGTTTGCAATATAGCTGCTGGGGCTTCCCACGGCGCATGTATATATTTTGCAGGCAAACTAGCAAGCTCTGGCACAAAGCGTTTGATATAAGCACCATTTTTATCAAAGCGCTCGCTTTGGCTCACCGGATTGAATATCCGAAAATATGGTGCTGCATCGGCACCACAACCCGCTATCCACTGCCAACCCGCTGTATTATTGGGTAAATCAGCATCGACTAAGGTATCCCAAAACCAACCCGCACCCTCTAACCAATGTAAAGTTCTTTGTTAATAAAGACCCTACTATCATACGGACGCGATTATGCATCCAACCTGTTTGCCATAGTTGACGCATACCCGCATCGACAATAGGTATACCGGTTTGCCCTTGCTGCCAACGCTGCAAATTTTCAGGATGCTGGTGCCATGTGAAAGCTGCAAACTTTTCTTGCATAGGTTTATTCGTCACATGCGGGTAATGATAAAGCACATGATGTGCGAATTCACGCCAAGCTAATTCGCGTATATAAGCCATGCCATTTTCTTCAGCGACACTTGCCTTGGCTGGCTCGGCCATTGCCATCGCTTGACGAATGATATGTGTAGCCTGTGCCGGGCTAATTTGCCCAAAGTGTAAATACAATGAAAGCTTTGAGGTGTAATCATGCTCTGGGAAGTCACGCCCTTCTTTATAAGTATCTAACAATGTATCGGCATGATCATGCAAGCGCTGATGCGCTGCGGCCTCACTCATAGGCCATTGTGTAGCAATTTGTTCTTGCCAAGGCAGACCATTTATATGTTCTTGTTTTTGAGGTAACAGTTGTAAAGACGCTAGGGACTGACCTGATACTTGAGCCTTAGCAGCCAACAATTTTTTAGGCGCTGGTAATGGATTAACATGAATACCTTGTTTGAGCATATTTTTCCACATCGGTGTAAATACTCGATACGGTGTCCCTTGTCCCGTTTGCAATTCCCAGGGCTCAAACAAAAGATTCGCTTTATAGCTTTTTACCCATATACCCTGCTCACTTAGTGCTGACTTAATAACTTTGTCTCGATTAACTATTGCAGGGTCATACAAACGATTCCAGTAAATGGCGCTCGCGTGCAGGCTTTGCAACACAGCAACAATATCTTCACTTGTCTGGCAGTGGTGGATATGAAGGCTGGAGCCTAACTTTCTTAGGTCTGCATCCAAGGCATGCAAGGCATGATGCAAACAAACATTGCTAGCAGCACCTCGTGACCACGGCGCCTCTGTATCTGGCGCATGTATATAAATGGGCAAAACAGAAGCGCCGCTAGCTATAGCGGCGCTTAAGGCAGGATTATCGGCTAGACGTAAGTCACGTCTAAACCAAACGATAGCTACATCTTCAGTCACAAATTATGCAGCAACGATGACTGATAACTCTTTACGATAACGACTCAAATCTTTTGCGGTTTCTAACTTACGATCGAATAAACCAGACATTTTACGCAAAATCGCAGTAACCACTTTATCTTCCCACTCGCGATTAAAGTCAATTTGTGTATTCAACCAATTCTCTAACCACTCTGGCTCAGGCATTTTGCTTTGCACCGTATCATTTGGAAACATCGTTTCATTAACATGCAGGTTTGTCGGGTGCATAGCTCGAGACGTTTTTTGATTCGTCATTAATACACCAATTTTTGCGAACGATAGCTTCGCAGCATCGCCCGCCTGCTTAATGGCTTTATCCATATAACGCATATAACAAGATGCATGGCGCGCTTCATCGCTAGATAAGACGCTGTAGATTTGTTTGATTACTGGCTCTGTATGCCATTCGGCCGCACGACGATACCAATTCGTTAGGCGTATTTCACCACAAAAATGCAGCATAAGCGTTTCCAAAGCTGGCGCCTCATCAAACTCAAAACGTACATTATGCAACTCTTCTTCTGTTGGCATTAAGTCAGGGCGGAAGCGGCGTAAATACTCTATCATCGCGAGAGAGTGCTTTTGCTCTTCATAGAACCAAACAGACATAAAGGCTGAGAAATCAGAGTCATGACGATTGTCACGCAAAAACATTTCTGTTGCAGGCAACGCAGACCACTCCGTGATAGCGTTGTATTTTATCGATAAGGCTTGCTCATCTGATAATTTCTTATTATCAAAAGCATCCCAGTTGATATCTTTCTCCATAGACCAACGGGCACGTTCTAACGACCTGTAAAGCTGTGGGTAAATCATTTCTGACATTCAGTCATTCCTCTAGGTACAAGAAAGGGAAATATTCATAATACTTATACAAACTTAGCATAATTGTACAATTTTTTAGCTAAAAACTTGATTTAAAGTTATTTTCTTCTACAATATGTTGTACAACTTACGTAAATTGTATAACTTTTTGTATAAGTTTTGCCGAAAATCGCCATATAAGCACTTATATAGTGTCTATTTTACCTGTTTAAACAGGTAATCGGCAAAACATTACATAAAATTTACCGTGAATCATCCAAATTAATTTGTACAACGAATAGATTACTTTACAAAACACATGTAGAAGAGGAGGCAGCCATGCGCACATCGTTGAATTTATGCATATTTTTCTTGTATATGCTGCCCTGTATAGCTTCAGCTACGATCATGCCAAAATCGCTGCAAGAAAAGTGGTCTGAGCTAAACAAACTCGGTATAGCCGAGTACAGCAAGTTTGGTTTCGATTTATATGATGCAGAGCTGTGGGCATCAAGCGATAAAGTAGACGCTTTAAATAAGCAAAATGTTTATGGCCTATCGCTAAAATACAAACGCAACATTAAACAAGAGCAACTTCTCAAGGCTACAGCAAAGCAATGGCGTCGCTTACAGCTTGATGCAACGCTGAGCAAAAGCTGGCTTGCGCAGTTAGAATCAATATGGCCCGATATCAAGAAAGGCCACACCTTAAGCTTTGTTATAGATACACAGAATAATAGTTTGTTTTATTTAGGTGATCGTTACCTAGGTGAAATTAACGATCACCGTTTTGGCTTTGCCTTTCTTGATATATGGCTACATGAACAGAGCCAGTTCAAGAAACAACGTCAACAATTACTAGGCTCATAAATATGTATAGACTTATGCTAATACGTTCTTTTTTCATCTTGCTAATCAGCCTTTCGATAGGTGCTTGCTCTACATCTTTAAAAGACTACACCTCGACAGAACCTAAAATCGAGTTGGACCAGTTTTTAAATGGCCCTCTTAAAGCTTGGGGGGTTGTTGAAAACAGGTCTGGCAAAATCACTAATCGCTTTGTTGTAGATATGGAAGGCAGCTGGACAAATAATGTCGGCACTCTTAAAGAGTACTTTACTTACGATGACGGGCGTCAAGAAACACGGATTTGGACTATAGATAAAAATGGTGACCGCTACACAGGCACTGCTGCTGATGTAATTGGTGAAGCTAAAGGTGAGAGTAATGGTTTTGCTTTTACTTGGTATTACACACTACGTTTAAAAACGAAAAGTAGAACGATTAATGTGCAGCTAAAAGACTGGATATATCAAATTGACGATAATGTTGTTATCAATACAGCAGATATTAAAAAATTTGGTATTACTGTTGGCAAAGTCACACTGTTTATACAGAGGCAAACATCATGAATGCAGTAAAAGGCGGGTTTCTTCAAGAGGAGCTATTTCCTATTCGCACAGTATCAAAATTAACGGGCGTTAACTCGGTTACTCTACGTGCATGGGAAAGGCGTTACGGTTTAATTACCCCCAAACGTACCGATACTGGACACCGTCTTTTTAGCAAAGACGATATTAAGATGATTCAACAAGCAAATAGCTTACTTCAAGAAGGCGTATCAATAAGCCAAGTGAGCAAACAATTAAAGAGCTCTCAAAAATTTGAAACGCTCCTTGTTGACCAACCCACTACTATTTGGGAAGAGTATTTAGAAAAAATGGTGTTTGCGGTAAGCGAATTTGATGAAGATATACTCGACGAAGTATATCAAGAAGCTTTGTCATACCACGCTATTAACGTCGTCACTCAAGAGTTAATCATCCCATTACTACGTATACTTGGCGAACGCTGGGTTAACTTGGATGGTGGCATTGCTGAAGAGCATTTCTTTAGTGTTTACCTGCGCAATAAACTCGGGGCACAGTACCACCACAAACGTGGCCGTAATAATGGGCCTTTGTTAATTGTTGCTTGCATGCCCGGAGAAACACATGAATTCGCCATCTTATTATTTGGCTTAATCGCACATCAGCACAACTACCGCATGATTATCCTTGGTGCCGATATGCCCTTAGACGAAATACCTTATATTGTTGAGAAAAAACAAGCCAGTGCGCTTATATTATCCTGTAACAAAAACTGTACATTTACTGCATCCACATTAGCACCCCTAACGAATATAGCTACAACACCTATATTTGTTGGCGGCCATATGAGCGATGAACAAAAAGACATGCTTAAACGTTTTCATGCAACACCTCTAGACTGTGACTTTCAGAAAACTATAGATATTGTTAATAGTCAACTTAAACCTCAACTATCATAAAATTATGAGCACATTAATAGAAAGCTACGTTGAAACAATTAATGCACTGCCAAGCGGTGACATTAATGCGTTATTAAGAGAAGTTTACGCCGAAGACGTGACGTTTATCGACCCTGCTCATAAAGTAGAAGGCTTAACAAACCTTATAAACTACTTTAGCAAACTATATCAAAACACGAACAGTTGCACTTTCTTTGTAAGCAACATCATTGCCGAGCAACAACAGTATTCACTGCAATGGAATATGACGCTCTCGCACAAAAGTTTACAAAAAGGTGCACCTATTACGGTTAATGGTGCATCCTTCTTACATTACGACAACAATAAAATTGTCTTGCATCAAGACTATTTTGATATTGGAGAAATGCTATATGAGAATGTTCCCGTGCTAGGGTCAGTCGTTAAACTAATAAAAAGTAAACTATGATGCAACTAAGTAATTATTTTGACAACAAAATCATTTGGATTACGGGTGCATCAGCCGGTATTGGTGAAGCACTTGCCATTGCACTGTCACAATACAACACCAAGCTCATTCTTTCTTCACGCAACGAAGCAAAATTAGAAAGTGTGAAATCTAAATGTGCTCACAGCAACATTACAATAGCAGCAGGTGACTTAAGCAACAAAGCCAGCAATGAAGCCATTGCAGAAAAAATTCAGGCACAATTTGGTCAACTCGATATTGCTTTATTCAATGCGGGCACCTGCGAATATGTCGATGCAAAAAACTTTGACAGCGCCTTATTCGAACGCGTATTTAATGCCAACTATTTCAGCATGGTGTACGGAATAGAAGCCGCACTACCGCTTGTCAGACGCTCAAACTCTCCTCAGATCGTCGGCATGAGTAGTACGGCTTACTATATCGGCATGCCTCGCAGTGAAGCATATGGCGCTTCTAAAGCGGCCATTGCTTATATGCTTAATGCTTTACGTATTAGTTTATTACCAGAGAACATACCGGTTAGCGTTATTTGTCCAGGCTTTGTTGAAACGCCCTTAACAGATAAAAATGACTTTCCTATGCCCGGCAAAATTAGTGCCGAAACCGCCGCAGAACATATTATTAAGGGTACCGCCAAACAAAGCGAAGAGATTCACTTCCCTAAACTGTTTAGCATAATAATGAAAACCTTTGCTAGCCTACCCTACTTTTTACAAACGCCTTTACTCGCAAAGATGGTAAAAAAATGAAAATAGCCGTAATTGGAACAGGTATCTCTGGTTTAACAGCCGCGTATAAACTCTATAAAGATCATGATGTTACACTGTATGAGGCTGGTCACTATGTTGGCGGCCATGCTAACACCGTAGACACAGAAACATCGCTTGGCCGCATTCCTGTTGACACAGGCTTTATTGTTTATAACGATTGGACTTACCCCAATTTTATTGAAATACTCAATGACATTGGCGTTGAGGTTGCTGAAAGTAATATGAGCTTCTCTGTTCAAAATGATAAAACAGGTTTGGAATGGGCTGGCCACTCAATTAACAGTTTATTTACACAACGTAAAAATTTTCTTTCGCCTACTTTTCACCGCATGTGGCGTGATATTTTGCGCTTCAACAAACTAGGCAAAGCATTTTCAAGCGCGGCATCATCAGTAGACAACAGATACACCTTAGACCTTTTCTTAAAAGATAATCATTTTAGCCAAACATTTATCGACAACTATATTATCCCTATGGGTGCCGCTATTTGGTCCGCCCAACCTGAAAAAATGATGGATTTTCCAGCTTTAAGTTTTTTACGTTTTTTCAACAATCACGGCTTACTCAATGTAAAAAACAGACCACAGTGGCGAACAATCAAAGGCGGTTCGCGTGAATATATAAAAGCATTAAGCAAACCGTTTGCCGACAACATTCGCCTTAACGACCCTGTTAAAGCAATTATTAGGCAAAATAACAAAGTGCATATTCAAGCAAGCGACTTACAAATATATGATCATGTGTTTATTAGCTGCCACAGTAATCAAGCACTAGCGCTATTAGGGCAAGCAAGCAAAGTTGAAGAATCAATACTGGGTGATATACATTATCAAAAAAATACCGCTATATTGCATACCGATGCTAATGTAATGCCTAGTCATAAGCGTGCATGGGCCGCTTGGAATTATCACTTACCTAAAAGCAGTAATGACAATGTTGCGCTAAGCTATCATATGAATGTATTACAGCCGCTGGCTTGTCCCGATGATATTTTTGTTTCGTTAAACCCATACCAGGAAATTAATGAAAATAAAATTCAGCGCACTATTGATTATGAGCACCCTATATTTGACACCGCCGCTATTAATGCACAGCAACGTTTTTCTGAAATACAAGGTATTCAAAATACGTGGTTCTGTGGCGCTTACTGGCGTAACGGCTTTCATGAAGACGGTGTATGGAGCGCCATTGAAGCATTCAAAATGTTCACTCAAAAACTAGAAGAAAAAAATGAAGAGCTGCATTTACAAAGGGCAAGTTAGACATCGCCGCTTTGCGGTTAAAGCACATAAGTTTAATTATCAGCTTTATATGATGTATGTAAATTTAGATGAACTACCCACTTTGTTCAAACCATTTTGGGGCTGGTCTACAGATCAACGCGGTTTTAATCTGGCACGTTTTTTACGCTCTGACCACTTTGGCAATAAGAATGAACGTTTACAAGAAAGCGTCAGAAAATTAGTAAAAAAACAAGCTGACATAGACCTTGATGGCCCTATTTACTTGCTTACACATCTACGTTATTTTGGCTATGTATTTAACCCTTTATGCATGTATTACTGCTATGACAAAAACGAAGAAAATATAGTTGCCATCGTTGCAGAAGTGAGTAATACACCATGGGGTGAAAAACACTGTTATGTTCTCAGCAATAACTTAGGCAGCCAAAAGAAGCACTTTTATCAACACCCCAAAAATTTTCATGTCTCACCTTTTTTAGAAATAGATGTTGATTATCATTGGCGCTTATTCAATACAGATGAGCAGTTATTCATACACCTTGAAAACCGCAAACAAAACGAAAAGTTGTTTGATGCCACAATGATTCTGCACAAAGAAAGCATTTCTCAACGCTCACTCAACATTACCCTATTAACATACCCCTTAATGACCCTTAAAATTATTCTTGCTATTCATTACGAGGCATTAAAACTTTGGCTTAAGGGCGTTAAATATTTGCCTTATCAAAAGAAAAAAACTGTGGAGGACCTATGAATATTGTACCGACTATTGAAACCAGCTCTGATTGGAATGGCGGCATGACATTCATTGAACGCTTAGCTAAACGTTTAGTGCTAAAAAAACTTATGCAAATTCAATTCGGAGAGCTGCATATTGTTTTTCAAGACGAACATTATCAAGCAGGCAAAATAGATAGCACATGCGAATTAAAAGCAACTATTCACGTTAAGCACCCGCAATTCTTCGTTGACATTGCCTTTGGCGGCGAACCCGGCGCAGGTGAAAGTTATATGCAGAATTACTGGACTACGGACAAGCTAACAACCTTAGTTCAACTTATGGTGCGCAACCGTCATGTGCTTATTAATATGGATAGCCGATTAGCAGCGCTAAAAAAACTAGCCATGAAAGCCGCTCACCAATTAAACGCTAACTCACGTAGAGGTAGCCAAAAAAATATTGGGGCGCATTACGATATAGGCAATGACTTATTTGAATTATTCCTAGATCCAACGATGATGTATTCATCTGGCATATTTAAAAGCCCAGATATGACGATGGAAGAAGCCTCTAACTTTAAACTCGACACGATTTGTCGACGTTTAGAATTGAAACCTTCTGATAGTGTTATTGAAATTGGTACAGGCTGGGGCAGCTTTGCTATTTACGCCGCAAAACATTATGGCTGTCATGTAACCACGACAACCATATCTGACGAACAACACCAATACACCAGCAAACAAATTCACAAGTACGGTCTAGAAAGTAAAATTACATTACTCAAACAAGACTACCGCGACTTAGAAGGAAAGTTCGATAAACTCGTCTCTATCGAAATGATCGAGGCCGTTGGTCATAAATACATGAACACCTATATAGACAAGTGCTCAAGCCTACTTAAGCCCACTGGCAGTATGCTTATTCAAGCTATTACCATTCAAGACCAGTTCCATAGCCGCTATGTTAAATCTACTGACTTTATAAAACGCTATATTTTCCCCGGCGGTTGCCTACCCTGCGTCAGCTCAATCAACAAGGCCGTACAAAAACATAGTGATATGACCCCCTTTCATATAGAAAGCTTTGGTGACTCCTATGCCCGCACACTCAAAGAATGGCGTGAAACCTTCTTCGACAAAATAGATCAAGTACGCCAGTTAGGCTACAACAACAACTTTATTCGCTTATGGGAATACTACTTATGTTACTGTGAAGGTGGCTTTATGGAACGCTCAATCGATGTGAAGCATTTACTATTCACGAAACCTCAAAGCAGGCTAAAACCCGTTATATTGCAGGATTAGTTGTCCTTGTCGGTTTTTTTTACATGCTACACTCAAATTGTAAATATAAGCTACAAAAAGCCAGCATATATGTTAAAAAGCCAAAGTCGGCATATTTATATAAGACATTGAAAAACAAAGACTTTTTCAATATTTAACGCCAGATAAAAAAACTGGCATTTAACTTGCATTAGATTACATATAACAAATATATATTGATTTTTTGGATGTAAA
>JAHDBX010000024.1 GCA_020630145.1 Gammaproteobacteria bacterium
TAAGGTTTCAATATCTTTTAATACCATTTCAGAAATAGGCAATAAAACCTTAGCGCTGCCTACTAAAGTGTCTAAATCAAAATTAACGATGGTATTAACCAACAAATCAGCGCGCTTTACATCATCATCTACCCACTCAGACTTACGCGTATATGGCATAAGCTCATAGGCAAAAACATTCATATTATTATCGTAAATAGGCAACCTCTTCAGTAATACTGTTGAGATAGATTTACACGATTCCTGTATTTTCGAGGGTGACTCAGAAGCAAACATGGGTTTTCCTTACTCTTTTTATGCAAACTCCTTATATGTAGCGGCAAACATGTTATATCCTGAAGCAACTAGTCCTGTCATATTAGGACTAGGCTGTAAACTTACCTTGAGTGAGAAGCAAGGCATGATTGACGCATAAACTAGGTACATTGATTTATAATGACGAACGAAGCGCAGAAAATGCACGTCTAGCTATTGACTGCATTACTGCAAGCAGTATATTAACAATAAAAACAAACCTCAGGCTTATAGAGTATGTTAAATATTATAATCACCGGTGCAAGCCACGGCATAGGCCAAGCTACTGCTGAAGCATTCGCTACATTAGAAAATTGTCATATTGCACTTATTTCACGTAAACAAGAAAAACTAGAGCAAGTACAAAAAAACTGTATTGCCTTAGGTGCCCAAGCAAGTGTTTATGCTTGTGACCTAACCGATGAAGCCAGCGTAAATAGCACCACTCAAGAAATACTCAAAGATATGGGCGCGCCCGATGTATTGATCAATAATGCCGGTGGCTTTGAACCCGGCGACTTAATATCTACAGATAAAGCCTTATTTCAACGCCAGCTCGATGTAAATGTAAACAGCGCTTTTATGATGACACATAATTTTGCTGAGAGCATGATGAATAAGAAAAGTGGCAATATCTTCTTTATATCATCTGTAGCAGCATTAGGCCCCTACCCACGTGGACTAGCCTACTCTGTAGCTAAACATGCCGTTGTTGGTCTTGCACATGGTGTACGCGAAGAGTTAAAAGAGCATGGCATACGCGTAAGCTGTGTATACCCTGGCGCCACTCTCACACCAACATGGGGCGACATTAGCGACTTGGGTTTAACAGCAGATAGATTAATGAAAGCGGAAGACGTTGCACAAGCCATATTATCGGCTTACCGGTTATCACCGCATACCGTTGTCGAAGATATTATCCTGCGCCCACAATTAGGCGACATATAAATACACTCAAATATATAGTGAAGAAATAGTATGAAAAGAACCGTAAATTTAACACGCAAAGAAAGCTTCGCAGCATCACACCGTTTGCACAGCAATGAACTTAGCGATGAAGAAAATAAAAAACTATTCGGTAAATGTAACCATATACACGGCCATGGTCACAACTATGGTTTGGATGTCACTGTACGCGGTGAAATCGATGAAAAAACTGGCATCGTTATTAACCTAGTTGATTTAAAAGATATCATTCATGATGTTGTGATGACAAAGGTAGACCACAGACACTTGAACCTTGACGTAGAAGAATTTAAAACCATGAACCCAACTACAGAAAACTTAGCATTAGTTATTTGGAACTGGTTAGATGCTGCGATTGGCGAAGAACTGCTCTATGAGGTCACGGTGCATGAAACAGACAAAAACAGTGTTACCATACACCGCTAACAAGCATTAAAGCCATTACTAGGATGTAGTGGCTGTCTTTTTAAGCCGTTATATTATACCGATACAACCAATTCACTTTGTGACTCATGAGCTGCGGCTGAACAGCAGCTAAAATTTTAAATGCATTATCACGCCCATATCTGACGAAACCTTTTGCATGAAAAATATCAGCATTTTTTCGTGATATTTTTTGCACTTTGCTCGCTCGCTTATAACGTAAGCGCTCATAAGCCACACAGGCCGACTTAAAGTCATTACCTTGTTTTAACTGCTCCGCCAGCACCCACGCATCTTCTATCGCCATAGCTGCACCCTGCGCCATAAAAGGTAGCATGGGATGTGCTGCGTCACCCAATAGTACCTGCTGATGACCACGCCAACTTGGCAAAGGCTTATAATCAAACAAACCCCAACAATAACTCTGCGTACCTTGCTGCTGTAGATACATAAGCAAATCATTTAGCAAGCCACTTTTACTTGCAAAACGCTGCATAATTTCATTATTATCAACGGCCTGTACCCAGCTTTCGCCTAACAACTCTTTTTGTTTGGCAACTAAAGCTATATTAATCATATTGTCTTTACCTACAGGGTACACAACAATATGCTGATCTTCAGCTAACCATACCGTCGTCGTATTTTTTAGCTCTGCAAAGCGTTCATCGTAAGGAACTAAAGCACGGTATGCAATATAACCAGAGAATTGCGCTTGATAATCAGGGTAAAGATTCTTTCTAATAGCAGAGTGCACACCATCAGCAGCGACAATATGTGTTTCCCTCACATCCTGCATGCTTTTTACATCCTTACCGTATTCAACCACATCATCACCAATAGAATGATAAAGCATCGCATGCAAATCACTACGCAAGCATTGGTAATACGGTACATCATAGCGAATGGGCCATGACAGCAATGATTTATCTGTTTGTAAGTCTCGCATCACCATACGCTGGCAAACATTAGAAATACTAGCTAGCTCGTGTTCTAAACCCAATGCATGCAAAACACGCACTGCATTAGGGCTGATTTGAATACCATAGCCCACAGCTTCAAAAGATTCTGCTTTATCATATAATGAAAAAGGCAAACCTAAGCGGCGTAAAGCAATAGCAAGGCTTAAGCCCCCTATTCCAGCCCCAACAATCGCCAAACTGTTTTGATGTGTATCAATCAACATAGTATTGAAGATTATAACAAGCCTGCTTATTGCTATAATCATTAAAACCACTACATGACGATTTATGAACCTAGAATTTGATAAAAAGCATATATGGCACCCCTATTCATCAGCAACAAACCCTGCACCCGTATTTGCAGTTGATAGAGCTGAAGGTTCATCTATCTACCTAGAAGATGGCCGCGTACTCATTGATGGCATGTCATCATGGTGGTGTGCTATTCACGGTTATAATCACCCCGTGCTCAATCAGGCTATAAAAGATCAAACTGATAAAATGGCGCATATGATGTTTGGTGGTTTAACGCATGAACCCGCTATTTCACTCTGTGAGAAGTTAATTAAACTGACACCAGAAGCCTTACAAAAAGTTTTCCTTTGTGATGCAGGCTCAGTATCTGTAGAAGTCGCAATAAAAATGGCTTTACAGTATTGGCAGGCCAAAGGCAAAAGCAATAAAAACCGTTTATTATCCTTAAGACGCGGCTACCATGGCGACACCTTTGCCGCCATGTCAGTTTGTGACCCTGATACCGGTATGCATCATATTTTTAATGATGTACTTATGCCTAACTACTTTACAGAAGCACCGCGTTGCGGCTTCGATGAAGTCTGGCACGATGATTATATACATGACTTCAAACAACAAATCACAACACACCAAGCTGAATTAGCAGCGGTTATTTTAGAACCTATTGTGCAAGGCGCTGGCGGCATGCGCTTTTACTCCCCCGAATTTTTAAAACACGTTAGGGCACTTTGCAACGAACATAATGTCTTGCTGATCGTTGATGAAATAGCCACAGGCTTTGGCCGCACAGGCAAGCTATTTGGCTGCAATCATGCCAATATCAGCCCTGATATTATGTGCTTGGGCAAATCTTTAACCGGTGGTTATATGACCTTAGCAGCCACCTTATGCACAGAAGACATTGCTGAAACCATTTCAAACGGTGAAGCTGGCGTATTTATGCACGGCCCAACATTTATGGGCAACCCACTAGCTTGCGCTGTTGCCAATGCCAGTATTGATGTACTACTAAACTCTACGTGGCAAGAAAATACAAAACGTATAGAAACAGAATTACGCACAGGCCTTGCACCTGCCCGTCAATTAGAGCAGGTGCATGATGTAAGAACACTGGGGGCAATAGGCGTAATTGAATTAAAACAGCCCGTTGATATAAAAGTGGTTCAAGCTCTATTTGTTGAAGCTGGCATATGGATTAGGCCATTTGGAAAACTCGTTTATACTATGCCCGCATTTACTATTAGCCAAGCCGAACTACAAACACTATGTAATAAAATAGTAAGCGTAGTCGCTAAATTCTAGCGCGAGTACTGGGCAAAACTAAATAGTAAACTCGGAATGAGCCTATTACATATCTGTTTTTACTTCTGCCACATACTCAAGAATATCGCCTGGCTGACACTCCAGAACCTCACAGATTTTATCAAGTGTTGAAAACCGTAAACCCTTTACTTTCCCTGTACGTAGTAGCGATAAATTTTGCTCAGTTATACCAACACTAGCAGCTAAGTGCTTCCCTTTAACTTTTCGCTTTGCCAGCATGACATCTAAATTTACATTTATTGGCATTCTTTTTTTCCTAAACAAATTCTTGGTTTTCAGTTTTCAAACGGTTTGCCTCAACCAATAAGTTACTTATCACCCAGAAAATAACCGCCAAAGCAATAATAGTAAATTCATTGCTGCCAAGCGATATCGATAATATTTTCTCTCCAGAAGCGTGGTTCAGCGATAGTAAAACACTGGACAAGGTGAACAGCAATGGTTTTGCAAGCGCTTGAGCAAACAGAAGTTTTGAAAAGCTTCGTAAATTGAGGCTATTGCTTAAGCTAAAGAGCTCACCTTTTGCGAAGTTTTTAAACGGTCGGCGCAAAATATAGAGCGAATAAACACCCAGCATCAAATACAAAAAAGTGCATAACCATAGAATATACCATTGCCAACTATCAACACTCGCCCAAACAATGGGTAAACCAATATGTGTTCGGGCAAGAGCGGCAAATGAAACAATATTCCATAAATAGTAAAGCGCCACAATTGGTGCCAACACCATAGTAATAGAACATACCCAGTAGATAAATAGCGATAATTGCTTAGTCATTATAAAAACCCTGTTGACATGGTTGTATAAAGACTATAAATTATCGCAAAACAATCATTTTGTCAACAAAGAGGTCTAGATATGATTTTTAGGTGTTTATTTATTGCGGGCTTATTAGCCATATCAAACAATGTCACTGGATTAACCATGGGGCAATTTTCGTCTGTTTGTAAATTAGCAAAAGGTGAATGTAGTGAAAACCCGATATTACAGGCATATGTTGGCGGGGCCTTGGATTTAATGGCCGCACTTAATGAAGAAACAGAATATATGCAAAAAATTTACTGCAAGAAGCCCAACGAATTGTTTAATACCAAGACAATCATTCCGTATATGCAATCACACCATGATGAGTATGCTGAAAAAAACGCCATGCTTGTACTTATTCGCTACCTTGAAGAAAGGGGCGGCTGCCCAGCTATACAATAATAAAGAGCAATAGAAAACCCATGAGAATGACATTAAGCATCATATTTATCGCCCTACTAGCAGGGTGCAGCAAGCGTGAAATATACGATAATATTTTAGTAGACCAACGAAATCGATGCATTCATCAACGCCCATCAGAATACGATGAATGCATCAAAAGAACCAGCAAGTCTTACGAAGAATACGAGAGAGAAAGGCAGGAACTGCTACATTCGGACGAGTAGTTACTGTGCCCACATTTCTAAAAATACTAATTAAATCAAACTCTTAGCAATTAGGCTAACCCAAGAAACTTGGGCCACAATAAGCCAATTAATAAGCACATAAGCTTACCAAAGCCTTAGCGTGCTTGGTTTACAAGCGATTTACCTATCCACCAAAAATACAAAACTGAAACGTTTTAATTAGGAATTAATCACAATTTACTCACATTTATAGCAATTTACTTGAAAATACTGAAACGTTTCAGTAATATTAAAACATGAGTAATTCAAGCAAACAACGGCCTACCCTTAAAACCATTGCAGAAAAGCTTGGGATTGGCGTTACCACAGTATCACGCGCATTAAGCGATGCAGATGACATTAGTCTCGCCACCAAAAAGCGCGTAAGAGAAGCGGCCGACGAAGTTGGTTACCATCGTGATCTCGCAGGTGTACGCCTAAGAACAGGCAGAACTGGGTCCATTAGCTTTATTTTGCACCCTCACGATGAACTGGTTGGCTACGGTTCTTCATTAATGCAGGGACTATCACGAGCATTAGCCGATACCGATTACCATCTAAATGTTATACCAGATTTACTGCATGAAGACCCAATTAAGCCAATAGAAACACTCGTACGCACACGCGTTAGCGATGGTGTTATTTTCTCTCAAACATCCGCTATGGATAAGCGAGTGAGGCTACTACAAGAACATGGCTTACCATTTATTTGCCATGGCCAAACCGAGCTTGCCACCGCACACCCTTTCTATGACTTTGACAATAGGGCCTTTGCTTATGAAGGCGTTAAACGCCTAGCCCAAAAAGGCTGTAAAAATATTATACTGATCGGCCCAGAGCCAGACTATCTATATAGTCACCATATGCAATTGGGGGTTACACAAGCTGTTAATGAAAACAATATAAACGCCACCATACTTGAGCAATTATCAATAGGTTCTGACACCAACAGCATAAGCGAATGGAGCAAAACATTGGCAGCGGATGCAAATGCACCTGATGGCATTATTTGCGGCAGCGAAACATCAGCAATAGCCGTTACATCAGGGCTTTCGGCATGTGGCAATAATAGTATTCAGGTTATATCTAAACAAACCTCACAAGTACTCGGTTTAACACAACCCGATATGGAAACCTGCTTTGAAAATATAGAAATGACAGGCTTTCGCTTAGCACAAATGTTATTACAAAGCAGTGATGGTGTTAAAGCAGAGAACTTACAAGAAATACAAAAACCCTTTTGGTCAACTGCCAAATTAGCTTGCAACACCGCTATTCACCCGTAATATTCGTGGAGAAATAATATGAATGACTTTATTAAACCTTATGTCAAAGAAACCAAATCTTATTTGCAAGGATTGCATAATGTAAAAAAATCATTCGCTGAGATTAGTGACCATATGAAAAAAGAGGTCGACACTATTCAAAATGATCTTGCCAATAACAAAATGGTTATACCTGAAATTGATTATGAACAAGTCAAACAGGGGAAAGTATCTGAACAGCAACGTGCTGCTATTCGTCATCGAGGCTGTGCAGTAATACGAGGTGTTTTTCCAGAAGCGCAAGCTACAGATTGGAACGAAGAATTAGGCGAGTACATTACACAAAATAATTATTTAGAAAAATCTAAAGAAAAAATCGGCTTAGACAATTACTTTAGCCAACTTAAAGCAGGCGCTCCACAAATTTTTGGCTTGTACTGGTCTAAGCCACAAGTAATGGCTCGCCAAGCAGAAAGTATGGCGGCAACTAAGCGCTTTTTAAACCACTTGTGGAATATACGCGGCCCCATGGGCGACGAATTTGATCCCAACCATGACTACACATACGCAGACCGTACACGCCGGCGCGAACCTGGCGATACAACCTTAGGCCTATCACCACATATTGATGCAGGCTCATATGAACGCTGGTTAGACCCTGCTTACCAAAAAATATTCGCACCCATATTTGCAGGAAAGTGGCGAGATTACGACCCATGGAAAGCGGCATACAGAACACAAACAAGAGAGTTTTCTTCACCTGCTGTTGCCTCGATGTTTAGAACATTTCAAGGCTGGACAGGCTTAACCAGCCAAGGCCCAAGTGATGGCACGCTGTCATTAATACCCATTACAAATAGTATCGCTTACTTTTTATTACGCGCTCTACAAGAAGATATAGCTGCAGATGATTTATGCGGCGCACAACCGGGCCGTGCACTGGGTGCAAATGCAAAATGGCACAGCGATATTATGGGTGGCTTAATTTCAATTCCACAGGTTAACCCAGGTGATACAGTTTGGTGGCACCCCGATTTAGTTCACTCAGTAGCTGATGAACATATGGGGCAAGACTACGCCAATGTTATTTACATCGGTGCCTCACCTAAATGTGCAAAAAATGAAGCTTATGCTCACAAACAAGCCCAAGCTTTCTTAGGTGGCAACAGCGCCCCTGATTTTGCAGCCGAAAATTATGAGATAGATTTCAAAGGTAGAGCAAAGCTAGAAGACTTAACAAGTCTTGGCCGTGCCCAAATGTGTTTATAAACTAAAAAAGGTAATATTATGATAAGACATTGCGTGTTTCTTCGCTTTAAAAGCACGATAACTGATGAAGAAAAAACAGCATTGTATGATGAACTAGCAGGCATTAAATCTATTTTAAGTGGCATATTAGCAATAGACTTTAGCAAAAATGTTAGTCCAGAACCCCACTCTAAAGGTTATGAAGATGGCTTTATTGTCGATTTTGACAATGCCGCCAGCCGTGACGCTTACTTAGAAAACAAAGAGCATCAAGCTGTAGGCGCTAAATTAGTTTCTATGCTTGAAGGCGAACTCGCCGGTTTATTAGTTTACGACTTAGAAATTTAGTCTTCTAAAGCAATACTGCCATCATTTAAGAATTTCACCAGCAGTGCCAATTGCTCTGCTGGTAAATTTACATCTATCGTCTTATCACAAACTAAACGGGAAAATTTTTCATCAACAAAAAATGCCTCGCCATTTACAAACAGCTGTGTATCTGTAAAAGCAAAGCGACTATGTGGATAGTGGTAGAGCCTTGTCGTTTTATTTTTTCTTAGCGTAGCTTGCAACTGCTCTAAGGTCCATTCCTCTTGGTCTTCTTCAGAGGCCGTATAACGAGTGTCCGTTACTAACTGTCCAAATGCCTGTTGCAAAGCATCTTGTAATTTTTCTGGTGTAATACTATTTAACAATCCCCTTAAATTTTCACTTGCAGCTGCATTAATCTTATAAGGATGAATATCTATGGATGCCTCTGTATCTTGATAACGATTGTTTTCTAATAAGCTCTCGGCAATGTTTTCCAGCGCTTCTTCTATAATATCTTTTTCTGATGGCGCCCGGAAACCTACAGAAAAAGTGATGCAATCATCACTTAATGCCGTTCCCCAATGCGCAACACCTGCAGGAATATATAACATATCACCAGCCACGACCTCATGGCTTTCTGTCTCATGAAACTCAGACAGTAACTTCACTTCATCGTTAGCTTGTAATACAGAACCTTCATCACAATGCTGCCCTAACTTCCATTGACGCTTGCCAGACACTTGCAAAAGGAACACATCATAATAATCAAAGTGCGGGCCAACGCCTCCACCTTGTGGCGCGTAACTCACCATAATATCTTCTAAACGCCATTTAGGTAAAAAACTAAAATTATCTAAAATAGAGCGTATCTGCTCATCCCACTGCTCAACGCCCTGCACTAATAAGGTCCAGTTTTTATCACTTAAGTTAGCAAAGTCATCCTCATTAAAAGGGCCTTGTTGACAAGCCCAATCACCATCAATTTCAAAGCCAGAAATAATACGTGATTCAACGACTTCTTCGCATGCCAAGCCTGCCAGTTCATCGCCATCAATTAAGCCTGACAAATCCCCAAAACACTGTCGAAACAGTAATGGCTTTTGCTGCCAATATTGTTTAATAAAGTCTTGTTCGGTAAGGCTGGAAGATAATGGCATAAGTTTTCTGTAATTTGATTGCCATGAACGGTGACTCATGACAAGTTATAAGAGAGCAAGGTCTTATTATAAAATACCTTGCAAGTAAAATATTGATATTAGCTATTATTTTTACCTTACAACAACTGTTACTTAGCAGGTAAAACCCGTGAAATAATATTAGCCATATAAGCTTCATAGTCTTTTTTCTTCATACAACTCAGCGGCTCTAATTGGCCTGAAATATATAAATGCGACATACCATGCACTATTGCCCAAGCACTTATAACGTCTTGTATCTGTAACTCATTAAGACTTTCTGGCTGTATTGATTCTCCATGCACCAGCTCTATTAGGTGTTCATATGACTTGCAAGAAGCCTCTTTAAGGGCGACATCCTCCCAATCAGGTTGATCAGAAGCAAACATTAAACGAAACATGCCCGAATGTGTGTTTGCAAACTCAATATAACCCAAGCCCGCCGCAACAAGCGGATGCATATCACTTTTTGCTCTTTTCTTTTCGTATTGTAACTGCATCTCTAAAAATAACGTAAAACCTGCTGTAGCTAGTGCCGTTAATAAGCCTTTATTGTTTGAAAAATAATGTGCTGGAGCTGCATGACTAACATTCGCGCGTTTAGCAACCCCTCGCATTGAAAACTTTTCGACACCTCGCTCATTTAATTCTTGTTCCCCTGCGTCAAGCAAAACGCGATACAAATCACCGTGGTGATAGCTATTCTTTTCAGTAACTTTGCCCTTATTGCTGTTATTAACAAGCGACTGCTTCTTACTTTTCATTCACGGTATACCATCATTATTTATCATATAAAGGCGTATTTTATATTATTAGCATAAACAACAGAAATATATAGACTGGCCTTGACACTGTCAAGAT
Organism: Gammaproteobacteria bacterium; assembly: GCA_020630145.1. GTDB lineage: Bacteria > Pseudomonadota > Gammaproteobacteria > HTCC5015 > HTCC5015 > JAHDBX01. The sequence continues at coordinate 10,513 of JAHDBX010000024.1, forward strand.
TAAAGATTAGCATACCCAATCTTTACACTGACAAGATAAACGAGGCGAAAAATGACCCCTGATAGCTTATTTCAAATAACAAGCACAACGGCCATGGCTGGCTGGATAAGTTTATTATGCTCTCCCCTAATCCCAATATGGTCAGCACGTATAGCTGGCATCATTATTCCGTTAATACTATCTATTACTTATAGCGGCTTAATACTGGCCTTTTTCCATGAGGCAGATGGCGGATTTGACTCATTAGAAGCCGTCATGACTTTATTTACATCACCTTGGCTTGTCGTTGCCGGTTGGATACACTACCTTGCCTTTGATCTTTTTATAGGTGCATGGATAAGCAAACAATATAA
>JAHDBX010000025.1:0-4303 GCA_020630145.1 Gammaproteobacteria bacterium
ACTGTAAATACGAATGGTGCACGAACAGCAGGCTTGTATCAAAGGGATGACTGATGACATTTATGATACGGAAAATTTAACAACGTATACCTATGATAACTTAAATAAGGGTATATATTCTTTGGTGTATCACTACTGGGATTAGGTTTTTCGCTGGTAAAAAAGCCCGCTATTGGCGGGCTTTTTTATTTAAATTTTAGGGCTCATATTATGAATAAGAAAATCAATAAGTGCCTTGGTACGAGCCGGTATAAATTCTTTGGCGGGATACACAAGGTAAACGGGTAGGCCACTGAGAGTTTGGTAGTTTTGTAGTATTTTTACTAGGCGGCCTTGTTCTATTTCTTCGCGCACGATGGCGTTATCTATATTCAATATGCCCATGCCGTTTACCGCTGCTGATATTAATGCTGTCGCATCGTTAATGGCTAGGGGGCCAGATACGGTGACACGCTCTTCTTTGCCATTTGGTCCGATAAAGCCCCACGTTTGCATGCTGCTTTTACTGTTACGGTAATACAGGCATTGGTGTTTAAGTAGGTCAAGGGGGGTTTGAGGTGTGCCAAATTTTTCCAGGTAGTTAGGGCTGGCACACACGCGCCATTTCAATTGTCCCAGTTTTCTCGCAATTAAGCTTGAGTCGTTTAAGTGACCGATGCGAATGGATACATCGACCTGTTCACTAATTAAGTCTACAAAACGGTCTTCTAATTCCAGACTAATGTCTATATTGGGGTATTGCTCAGTAAACGTTTTGAGCAAAGGCAGCAAGTGAGTGCGGCCAATGGCACTAGATGAGGATATTTTTAGCTTGCCGCTAAGGTGTTGTTGGTGGTTGTCACTGATAGACTCGACGGAAAGTAGTGCTTGCTCGATTTTGCGGGCCTCGGCTAATACTTCGCTGCCAACGTCTGTTAGCGACAATGTGCGGGTTGTGCGTTGAAGTAAGCGCGCCCCCACCTTTTTCTCGAGGTTTGATAGTTGTTTGCTTACTGCAGCGCGGCCTAGACCTAAGTGCTGGGCAGCAGCGGAGAGGCTGCCGTACCGCACAATTTGGGAGAGTAGTACTAAACCGGCGCTGTAGTCTTGCTTTTGCATAAGTCCAAATGTTTCCTTATGGGAAACAAAGTAATGTTTTTTAGCTATCTAGTCAAGTCATTGTTAACTTAATATGCTGTTTGCATGGTTTTTATTAAATTTTATATAGGAAAATGCAATGACAAATAAAACGATGCAAGCGGTACAAATTAACCGCTATGGTAATGCCGATGTCTTATCGCTGAATACCATTGCCGTACCCGAATTAGACGCTAATCAGGTATTGGTGAAAGTGAAGGCAGCAGCGGTTAATCCCGTTGACTGGAAAGTTAGAGAGGGCTATCTAGAGGAAATGATGGGCCACGAGCTGCCATTAATTCTAGGTTGGGACCTTGCTGGCGAAATAGCGGCTACGGGTGCTGATGTGACTGCTTGGTCAGTAGGTGATGCAGTCTATAGTCGCCCAGATCTTGCACGTAATGGCGCTTATGCCGAATACATTGCCATTGATGCCAATGAAATTGCAGCCAAGCCTGCCTCATTAAGTTGGGAAGAGTCTGCTGCTGTACCCCTAACATCATTAACTGCATGGCAGGCATTGCATGATGCGGCGCAGTTAAAAGCAGGTGATAAGGTTTTAATACATGCTGGTTCGGGCGGTGTGGGTGTATTTGCAATACAGTTAGCCAAGGCCGTTGGTGCTTATGTGTTGACTACTTGCTCGGCTAAAAATATAGACTTTGTTAAGTCATTAGGCGCAGATGAAGTACTGGATTATCGCGAACAGGATTTTTCTGAGCTGCGCGATATAGATGTGGTGTTCGATACCATGGGTGGAGAAATCCTCAGTAATAGCTGGCAAGTATTAAAAAAAGGCGGTGTATTAGTGTCGATTGTTGAAACGCCAAGTGAAGATATAGCCAAAAAACACGGTGTAAGTAGCACATTTGTATTTGTGCAGCCAAATCATGATCAACTAAGCGATATTGCTGCTTTAATTGATGATGGAAAATTAACAGTCCATATTGATAGCACCTTTGCTTTAGCCGATGTTAAACAAGCACATGCACGTAGTGAAACGGGTAGAGCTAGAGGTAAGATTATCTTAACGCTTGGTGAGTAAGCCGTTTCATTTGAACGTAAAATCCGATAAAGGTAGGGCTGCATATTTATGCGGCCTTACTTTTACATTTGTAGCAGCAAGCCTTTGTTTTTAAGCGCTGTTGTAAAATTTTTTAGATTCATTTGGCATCTATGCCATCATTCCTTAATTGCGGCATGGCAATTATTATATAATACGCGCTGAATCGCCTATTAGTATGTAAATAATGTCAAAACTCATATCAGAAGAAATAAAAGACCTCCTGTCACAATACCAAGACCCCTATTTAAGCAGTGACCTTGTTACCGCAAAGGTTTTGCGAGATATTAAAATTGAAGAAAATAAAGCGACGCTAGATTTAAGCTTTGGTTTCCCTATTGATGGTTATAAGCCTATATTAGAAGCCGAGTTGAATACCTTGTTCGCCAAACTGGACATGGATATTGCTTATAACATCAGCTTCAACATCACATCTCACGCTGTGCAGCAAAACGTTAAGCCCTTAGCGAGCATAAAAAATATTATTGCTGTTGCTTCGGGCAAAGGTGGCGTGGGCAAATCCACAACATCGGTTAATTTGGCGCTCGCTTTGCAGGCCGAAGGCGCTAATGTGGGTATTTTAGATGCTGATATCTACGGGCCGAGCCAGCCCTTAATGCTGGGTGTAGAAGGCAAGCCTGATGTTGACGATGAAAAGAAAAAGATTTTACCTAAAATAGCTTATGGCATTCAGGCTATGTCGATGGGCTTAATGGTTGACGATGAACAACCGATGATTTGGCGCGGCCCAATGGTAACGCAGGCATTGGAGCAAATGATACGCGACGTATTGTGGCAAGATTTGGACTACCTGATTATCGATTTGCCGCCGGGTACTGGCGATGTACAGCTGACTTTATCGCAAAAAATTCCGGTTAGTGGCGCCGTTATTGTGACAACGCCGCAAGATATTGCCTTGCTTGATGCGCGTAAGGCTTTAAAGATGTTTGAGAAAGTCCGTGTGCCCGTGTTGGGTGTGGTGGAAAATATGAGTATACACATTTGTAGTAACTGTGGTCATAGTGAAGCTATTTTTGGTGCTGATGGTGGCCAAAAAATGGCCGATGACTACGATGTTAAGCTCTTAGGGCAGTTGCCTCTCGATAAAGGTATTCGTGAGAATGCAGATAGTGGCAAACCCACTGTGGCTGCAAGCCCGGACAGTGATATTGCTGCTATGTATCGTGATATTGCAAGGAAGACAGCAGCGCAATTGTCGCTGAAGTCTAAAGACTACTCTTCGGCGTTTCCTAATATCGTTATCGAAAACAATTAGTTTATATAAATAGATACCTGCTTTAGTGGGTGTAACAAAAGAGAACTGAAAAATGAGTATAAAATCAGATCATTGGATCAAACGCATGTCAGAGAATGAAGACATGATTGCCCCTTATGAATCCGGCCAAGTCAGAACGCTTAATGATGAGCGCATTATTTCCTATGGCACATCAAGTTACGGTTACGATGTACGCTGTGCTGACGAGTTTAAAATTTTCACCAATATTAATTCTACTATTGTTGACCCTAAAAACTTTGACGAAGGCAACTTTGTAGACTTTAAAGGTGATGTTTGTATTATACCGCCTAACTCATTTGCACTAGCACGCACGGTTGAGTATTTTAAAATTCCACGTTCAGTACTCACAGTTTGTCTGGGTAAATCAACCTATGCGCGTTGCGGCATTATTGTAAACGTGACGCCACTAGAGCCCGAGTGGGAAGGCCATGTCACTTTAGAATTTAGCAATACGACACCCCTACCTGCAAAAATTTATGCAAATGAAGGCGTAGCACAAATGTTATTTTATGAATCAGACGAAGTTTGTCTGACATCATATAAAGACCGGGGTGGTAAGTACCAGGGCCAAACCGGCGTAACGCTACCTAAAACATAATTACAGAATCGTTTCATGATACGTTTAATTAGCCTAATCGGCTTATGTTTATTGAGTACTATTGCGCACGCTCAAATAGTGGCTATTCCTGCGCCGCCAGCGGTCGGTGCTAAAGCCTGGTTAATGATGGATTACCAAACGGGTAAAGTGTTGGCAGAGTCGAATGCTGATAAGCAATTGGAGCCAGCAAGTTTAACCAAGGTTATGACGGCTTACATTATACTTAAAC
>JAHDBX010000025.1:4313-10864 GCA_020630145.1 Gammaproteobacteria bacterium
ATGAAGTACTCGTGAGTAAAAAAGCATGGAAGATGCAAGGCTCGCGCATGTTTATCGAAGTTGATAAAAAAGTTCGTGTAGAAGATTTGCTACGCGGTTTAATTGTACAATCAGGTAATGATGCGGCTGTAGCGCTTGCCGAACATATTGCAGAAAGTGAAGATGCATTTGTTGCACTAATGAATGATCAAGCTCAAGCTTTTGGTATGCGTAGTACACAATTTAAAAATGTAACGGGCTGGCCACAAGAAGGGCACTATACAACAGCGCGTGACTTAATGGTGTTGGCTACGGCGCTGATTCGTGATCTTTCAGAATATTATGCTTATTACTCAGAGAAGAGTTTTACCTATAAAAATATTACACAAACAAACCGTAACCATTTGTTATGGCAAGACCCTTCTGTAGACGGTATTAAGACGGGCCATACAGATGCATCGGGTTATTCCTTAATGGCTTCAGCTAAGCGTGGCGATATGCGTTTAATAACAGTTTTGCTTGGTGCAAAGAGTTCAAGTGCCCGGATTAAATTCACACAGAATTTATTTAACTACGCTTATCGCTTTTATGAAACACGTCGACTATATTCAGCTAACGAGACCTTAAAAACGATTAAAGTTTGGAAGGGTCAACAAGGTGAAGTGGACTTGGTGCCTAGTGAAGACGTATACGTGACTATACCAAGAGGTTTATATTCTGACCTTGATGCCAATATGCAGGTTGCACTAGATGCCTATGCGCCTGTGCAAAAAGGCGCGCTATACGGTGAAGGTGTGATTACATTGCAAGACACAGAATTAAATACATTTTCGATAACGGCTAAAGAGTCGATTGCTAAAGGTAATGTTTGGCAGCGCCTGCGTGATAGTGTGTTATCACTGTTTTAACTATGCCGGCTAGTGTTTATTTAAATGGTGAACTTATGCCTGCAGAGCAGGCGAGTATTTCACCAATGGATAGAGGCTTCTTGTTTGGTGATGGTGTATACGAAGTGATCCCAGTATACAACGGCCAGCCGTTTTGTTTGGTTCAACACCTCAGGCGTTTGCAAAATAGCTGTGATGGTATTCAGCTTACAAACCCTTACTCGCTGGCGCAATGGAAAAAGGTCGTGCTTGATGTAATAGCAGCAAATGTTGACGCAGGTCATGATCAGTCCTTATATATACAAGTAACACGAGGAGCGCCTGCTGCACGTGACCACCTGTTTCCTGAGAGTGTACAACCCACCGTATTTGTGCAAACAAAAGCATTCCCTAAAAGTGATGAGCGTTTGCTGTCAGAAGGTGCTAAGTTAATCAGTAGCGATGAAATAAGATGGCAAATGTGTCACCTTAAAACGACATCATTAGTGGCGAATGTATTGTTAAAGCAACAGGCACACGATAATAATGCTGACGAAGTTGTACTGATACGCGATGGCTATGTGCAGGAGTGTTCGGTAAGCAATTGCTTTATTGTAAAAGATGGCGTTGTGACTACACCGCCAAAGAGTAATCATTTATTGCCGGGTATTACACGTGACTTTGTTTTGCACTTGTTAGCAAAAAACAATATACAACATCGCGAAGCCTCTATTGCTCCTGTTGAACTGGAAGGCTGTGATGAAATTTGGATATCGAGTTCAACTAAAGAATTGATGCCCGCAACCATGCTTAATGAAAAACCCATTGGCACCGGCAAGCCTGGTGAGTTATGGCGGCAGGTTTATACATTATTTCAGGCGAATAAATATGACGAATGAATCAGAAACATTAATGGAGTTCCCTTGTGCTTTTGCCTTAAAGGTAATGGTGGAAGCGACACCGGGTATCAATGAAGAGATGCTGAAGTTAATTGCTAAGCATGTAGAAGAAGAGCTTGATACATCGAATATCAGTGAACGCCCAAGTAGTAAAGGTAAGTACACGGCTTTAACAATAACCTTTACAGCTAAGAGTAAGCAGCAGTTAGATGATATTTATATGGATTTGAGCAAGCACGATAAAGTTAGAATGGCTTTGTAAGTTAAGTTTGCATTTTTACATTAATGTCATGCCCGCGTAGGCGGGCATCTATTTATATAGCATAGCCGGTACCTATGAAAATACATAAGCTTACATACTCTTTTAATGTGGACACCCGCCTACGCGGGTGTGACATCTTTTGTTAGTGCCAGATGCATTCGAAAAATAACATTTACATTCGCTCTTTAGGTTTAATCGACTACCAAGCTTGTATGCAACGAATGCAGCACTTCGTTAAGGCGCGCACGCAAGATACACCGGATGAAATTTGGTTATTGCAACATCCCGCTGTATTTACACAGGGTATTTCTGGTACAGATGATAATGTATTGGATAGGCCGGATAGAGACTATAGTATTCCTGTTGTGCAGAGTAGTCGGGGTGGCCAAGTAACCTACCATGGTTCGGGACAATTAATTGCCTACATCATGATTAATATGCGTAAGCATAATATTGGTGTACGAGAGTTGGTAAGCCGAGTAGAGCAAGCGGTTGTCGATACCTTGTCCACATGGCAAATTGCCGCTAAGCATGACCCTGATGCACCGGGTGTGTATGTGGATGGTGCCAAAATTGCTGCTTTAGGTTTACGTGTATCACGCGGTTATAGTTACCATGGTGTTAGCTTGAATGTTGATATGGACTTAGCGCCATTTACGTGGATAAATCCTTGCGGCTATCAACAATTAGCGGTGACGCAAATAGCCGATCAACTTGATCAAGTAAGCGGAGTAGTTGCCGATGCAAGCAATAATCCGAAGGGCAGTAAGTCTGCTAAAATGCCTACATGGCAAGCTGTAGAGAATAAGCTTGTAGAAGCTTTATCAACACACTTAAATAGTTCGTTTTCTTTTGAATAATCATTGGATTAGCACATGACCGATCAAACCACGCCCGATAATATTACAGCACCGTCACGTTTTAAGCCTGACACGCATCAACGTGGTGAGACAAAAATGAAGCGTATTCCCATTAAGGTTGAGCCTACGGTTGCACCCTTGCGCAAACCGTCGTGGATACGTGCTAAGCATCAAGGTGGTGCAGAAGTGCAGCGCATTAAAAAGTTAATGCGTGATATGAAATTGCATACTGTATGCGAAGAAGCCAGTTGCCCTAACTTAGGTGAATGCTTTGGCAAAGGTACAGCCACCTTTATGATTATGGGTGACATTTGTACGCGTCGTTGTCCTTTTTGTGATGTTGCCCATGGCAAGCCAAATGCGCTCGATGCTGATGAGCCAAAAAATTTAGCTGATACCATTGCTAAACTGGGTTTACGTTATGTCGTGATCACGTCGGTAGATCGTGATGATTTACGCGATGGGGGCGCAGGTCATTTTGCCGATTGCATACGCGAAACGCGCCTACGTACCCCAAGCACAACAATTGAAGTGTTAGTACCGGATTTTCGTGGGCGAATGGATAAAGCCATTTTATGCTTTGAAGAAACGCCGCCCGATGTGTTTAACCACAACTTAGAATCAATCCCGCGTTTGTATAAAGCTGTACGCCCGGGTAGTGATTACGACTGGTCATTGGATTTGTTGCAAGAGTTTAAACGCAAGCATGGCCCAGTGCCAACCAAGTCAGGCCTTATGCTAGGTTTAGGTGAAGAGATAGAAGAAGTGAAACAAGTGATGCGCGACCTACGTGAACACGATGTAAATATGCTTACGCTAGGCCAGTATTTGCAGCCGACTTTACATCACCTACCTGTATCGCGTTTTGTGCATCCCGATGAGTTTAAAGCATTGGTGCCATGGTACGCTCTTCTTATCATGCTGATGAGCAGGCTAATACCTTAATTGATAGGTGAAAATTAGTTTGATCTGATTAATTGTAGTTGGTAGCCAAAACTATTTGGGTCCAATGCGAAAATGCCCAGCTAAATAGTTGTCAAACCATAAGCCTGTAATTGATTCGTCATCTTTATAGGAAAAAGATATATCTTGTTGAGATACTTGGGCCGCAAGTAGCATGCTATAAGTTTCTTTGGCCCACTCTTTTCTTAAATCGATACACACCCATTTATCTACTGAGTCGCTCTTAATGCAAGCATAAGGTGATCCGCCACCACCAAATGTGTATACCTGTTTTATTTTTGTGTAGAACTTCCAAATTTCTGTTGCGCTACTATTTAGAGGTGTGGATAAAATAAAGAATAAAATTATAAATGAAATTTTCACTTCCCTGCTCCTTTTGCCATCATTTGGACCTTAACATGTTTAATTACCGTAAACAATTCTTTTAATATAAAAAGCAATCTATAAAAGTAGCTCTGCTTTTTTTTAGAACTATATAAATATTTTGAGTAATAAGTATGAATTGTAAAATGCTGGAACTTATAGTTTAGTTATTAAGCCTGACTTGTAGTTCAATTACAATTTGTGGAGGGTTTAGTACGTCTGTTGTAAAAATACCTGTGGGTTCAATACGAATATTGGTTATTGCAGCATCGTAGCCATCTGCATCGGGTGTGGCTGGGTGTGTATAGCTAAAACCATTGTTGCTTGAGTACGTAATATTGCCAGCCGTTATTGTTAGGTTGCTGCAATTGTTTGTGCAGCCCGTTCCATCTGGGTTTGTGCTATTGCCATCAACGACGCGAATTGGCAAACCGCTGCCATTTAAGTTACCAACAAATAATGCGGTGTTTGGCGGCAGGGCATCGTCAATCACAAGCGTATTGTTCGTTGTTGTACCTAAACCATTGTTAGTAATATTGATACTATAGTTTGCGATAGAGTTAGGAACGGCTTTAGGGTTTTCGCCAATACCACAAGGATTGCTTGTGCAGCTTATGGGGTCGTAAAGCGTTGTTGCTGACTTGCTAACATTGAGCGTAGCGGTAAGTGGACAATTAAATAAGTTGCTATTAGGTACGATGCTTAATGTACTCGTTGCTGCTGAAGGTGTGAGCCAATATAGGCCGTAGTTATCACCACCCCCTACTTCTTCATGATGAAATTCTAATAAATGATAACCCGCTTCTAAGCCCACAGTCACGGGGTTAACAGCGCTACCAGCACGGCCATGCCCGCCATAGTAGCCCGTGATAACATTGCCATCAATCAGTACTTCAACGGCGTCGTCGCCATCGACACCGATTTGATATAAGCCATCGGTAGGCGCTAATAATAAACCTTCAAAAATAGAAATATAGCGTTCATCATTATTTGTTTGATAAGGGTTATTATTGCTACCCGTAGTATCAATATTATTAATCACGCCACTGCCAAATAAATTCCCCGTATTTACATAAGTGCTAATTAAGTTAGCAAACTCCGTTGCGTTGTTAGGGTGGGTGCTATTGCCGGTTTGGTCATAGGTTGATAAAAACACACCGCTAGCTGGTGCCGCACAGGGTGAAACAATGTCAGGGTTTAGAGGGATGGTGCTGCAAAATTCCAGTACGCTATTTGGCACAATTTCAAAACTGGAATTGCCTGGCGGTAGCCAATATAAATAATAGTTGTCGCCACCACTGACTTCTTCGTGGTGAAATGTAATCGTGTGGTAACCCGCTTCAAGACCAATCGACCCCGTGTTGGTGGGTGCATTATTACGGCCATGTCCGCCATAAAAGCCTGAAACAACATTGCCATCAATAATCACTTCAACAGCATCATCACCGTCGACACCAAAAAAGTAAGTGCCGTCTGTTGGCACATTAATATAGCCATCAATAATGGTTAAGTAGTTAGTGTCGCTACCAAAGGGATTGTTGTTAGATGTGGCTGCAGTATTGATATTGCTAACAAAGCCCGTGCCAAATTCATTTGCTGGAATTGCAACGCTGCTGATTTGGCTTGCAAAAGCTGTCGTATTGTTTGGGTGGCCAAAACCTGTTTTGTCATAAGTAGTGATGGGTTCTAAAGTGATAGGCGCTGAGGGGCAATAGCTAAGTACGGAGTTAGGCACTATTGATAAACTGGTGTCGCCGGGTTGTTGCCAGTACAGTATATAACTATCGAAGCCCGTTAATTCATGATGCCTAAAACTAATATCATGATAGCCCGCCGCTAAAAATATAGAGCCGGGATTTTGTCCTGAGCCTGCGCTGGCATGTGCACCGTAAAAGCCCGAAATGGCGGTACCATTAATGAGTACTTCAATTGCATCGTCGCCATCCACTGCAAAAGTATAGGTGCCATCGGCAGGTATAAGTATGTAGCCTGAGATAATATTTAAAAAATTATCATCGCTGCCGTAAGGGTTGCCTGCACCATTGACGTTGGCAACAGGGCCTAGGCCAAAGTTTAAGGCGCTTGTTGCATAGTTATCGACTAAGGTTTGAAATGTAGCCGCGCTACCCGGTGAGCCAGTAAAGCCTGTTGTATTATATGTAGACTGTTCCAAGCCAACAGACAGGCCGCTGACACCACAACTCGGTGTAACTTGGGCATAGCTATGGCTATAAATACCAAGGCATATAATACTGAGAAGTAGTTTGTATAAGGTTTGGGCGCTCATAAATAGCTATTATAAACTAAGCGTGCTTATATGATGAATGGTCATATATTTTGCTTTTCGCTAGCGTGTTAT
>JAHDBX010000026.1:0-9299 GCA_020630145.1 Gammaproteobacteria bacterium
TTAAGGCTTTGCTCATATAGTTTGTGAATAAACTGAGGCGCATTTAAAGTTCGTTTAGATAATCGTGCATTGATTATAGTAATAGGTATATTCTTTTTATGGCACTTATGGAATAAGTAAGGCCATATTTCAGTCTCCACTATGAAGCTTTGAGTGGGCTTACACATGTTCAAAAAAGCATTCGTTTGCAAATACAAGTCATAAGGTAGATAACAGTGTTCTACCTTTTTGTAAAGTTTGTTTGATAATACTTTTTTGCCGGAAGGTGTGTTGCAAGTAATGAGTATTTTTTTCTTTGCGTGCTGAGCTAAAATTCTTTCAATAAGTGGTATGACGGTATTAACTTCGCCAACCGATGCGCAATGAAACCAGTGGTCTATATTTTTCAATTTAGGCAGGCAAAAGCCAAAACGCTGTAAAAAAAATAGTAAGCCGCCTTGTCGTTTGATTGCTTGTTGTAGGGCTGCAACTACTAAAATGGGTGTCGCGAGGTGAAGGAGAAACTGGTAAATAAATAGACGCATTACTGGTACTTGCGCTTACTGCCATCTGGCAAAGTGTGAAAACGTTTGTGGGCCCATAAATATTGGCTGGGGTCAATTTTAATACCATGTTCAATAGCGGCATTAACTTTGCTGGCATCATCAATGTTATTGTTTGATGGAAATGCATGCAAAGGCTTTTGGAAAATGAGTTTATAACGGCTGCCTTCTCGTATTGGTAAAAATGGTATGACGGTAGCTTTTGTAATATTGGCTATGCGAGATGTGGCGGTAATAGTAAGAGTAGGTGTATTAAAAAATGGTGCGAACACATGCTCTTCGCTGGCTAAATTCTGGTCTGGTGCATACCAACTTAGCATGCCCTTTTTTAATTGACGTATAAATTGCTTACTGTTCTTTCTTTCCACTATAGAAAAATGTTTGCTGCGTGAGCGCCACATAAATGCATTGTAAAGTTTGTTTTTTGCAGGTTTATACATAGCCTGAAAGTCATAATGTAAACGTAATAAGCGGCCGCCTAGTTCAGTTGAGCTAAAATGCCCAGAAAGTAATAGAATGGTGTGTTTGTCTTGGTGAACTGTTTGTATATATTGCCCGCCTTCTATGTCATGTAATTTTGCTAAACGTTCATCTGATGCCCACCAGGCCATGGCTGTTTCAAAAATAGAAATGCCTGCATTTTGGAAACTTTTTTTTGCAATATGTTGCACTTCTGCTTCATTCAGCTCAGGGAAACAGAGTTGTATATTCGTGCGGGCTATTCGTTTTCTAGAGGGTATAAGTAAAAATATGATGTTGCCTAAGCAGCGCCCTATGGCAATTTGGCATGTTAAGGGTAGCAATATACTAATACGCATAACGCATAGTAAAAACCATGTGCCCCAATAACGAGGGTGAAGATAGGCTAATTTAAAAATGGCGTGGTCAGGTGTTTGTTGCATGCAGTTTTATTTAAGCCATGCGTTAATGTTTTGTAGTGATTCTTCGTTTAAATTGCCAACAGTTGCTTGTAGCTGCACCAGCTTTGTAGCCAATTTCTGTGGCATTTAGTGCGGCTTTTGTTGATTCCACAGCTTTAGAAAATGCCTTGCTACGACTAATAGCGGCCTGGATATTTTGATAAGCATTACGAGCTTGCTGTTTAGTTAAACGCTTTTGTTGAATGGCAGCTTGGTAATCTGCTTCGTAATTGTAATGAGCCTGACGAGTGCGTGAGCGACCACCGCCACCTTCAAATAATGGAATTTTTAAGTTTAAGCTGAGGGTTGTGTCATATTCACCGTTTGGAGAACTAACAGAATTTTCCGTGTAATTTCTACTGGCTGCAAAGTTTAGTGAGGGGTAGCGGTCACCACTTTGTATACTGATTGCATGGCGGCTAGCATCGGCTTTGTGTAAGGCGGCCAATAAGCTTGGGTTGTTTTTTAATGCTAAATCTACCCAATGCTGAACATTTTGAGGCTCAAGCGTAGTTAAAGAAAAAGACTTATCTAATGCAGCTAGCGTAAGTTGATCTTGGTTGCTAATAACAACCAATGCTTCAGCAGCTGATTGTAGAGTATTGCTTGCTACTATTTCTTGTGCAATGCTGAGGTCAAAGTTAGCCTGTGCTTCTTTGTAATCGGTAATCGCAATAAGACCGATATCGTAGCGTTGTTTACTTTGTTTTAATTGCTGCTCAATACTGCTTTTTTCAGCTTGAGCAAAACGCAGTTTGTCTTGTGCAGACAATACATTAAAATATGCTTCTGTAACACGTAGAATAAGATCTTGTTCCGCGTTTTTAAAGGTAACTTCTGCTTGCTTGTCGATAGCTTTTGCTTGTTTAAGGCCTTTAATTACACGGTAATCAAAAATAGTTTGATTTAAATTGGCGCTATAAACTTTTTGTTCAGTATCAACACTGCCGGATTTTTCCGTTTCAGACTGGGTAGCGTCTAGTGAAACGCTGGGCAATATGGCGGCTTTTGCTTGTTTACGTAATTCTTTTTGTGATCGATAATATGCATAGGCTTGTTGGTAAGCCGCATCATTTTTTTTAGCTAGCATGTAAGAGCTTTTCTGCATTCCCTTCAGCAGTTTCAGCTAGGTTAATGCTTGAGCTAATAGATAGGCAGATAAAAAGCAGTATGCGCATAAGATTCATTTATATAAATAGTATGGTGTACATTGTCATATGCCGAGGTGCTTACGTCAATACTGTATAGTTATTCCTTGTGTTGTTAAAATGCTGTCAAATTTTGGTATATAAGTAGAGATGATTAATATTAATTGTGATATGGGTGAAGGCGTAAGCGTTGAAGCAGATATTATGCCTTATATTAGCGCCTGCAATATTGCTTGTGGTGGGCATACGGGGGATAGAAACAGTATGCTGAAAACAGCTAATTCAGCCATAAAAAATAAGGTCTTAATTGGTGCGCACCCAAGTTATCCTGATACTGTAAATTTTGGACGCAAACATATGTCCCTTAATCCTGAACATTTATTTGATAGCCTGTCAGAACAAATAGTGGCTTTGCAGTTGGTTTTATCTGAACTGGGTCAGCCATTAGTGCATATTAAACCGCATGGTGCCTTGTATAATGACGCTGCTACTGACTCTGAAACGGCACAAATTGTTGTTGATGTTGTCAAGAGCATTGATCCAAATCTAAGCTTGTTTGGTTTAGCAAATTCGCCGATGGCAGATATAGCCGAGCAAGCAGGCCTTGTATTTAAACATGAGGCCTTTATTGACCGACATTACCGAGATGATGGCAATTTGCTTGAACGGTCTCATGCAGCTGCAATGATAGATGATGTCGAGCTTATTGTCGAAAGGGTAAAACATATGCAGATGGGCAAGGTGTCATCTTGGCAGGGTAGTATCTTGGAGATATCTGCGGATACGTATTGCTTACATAGTGATCATCCGCAGGCATTGATGATTGCTCAATCTTTATATCGGCACTTTATAGAAAATTAAGCTTATGGTTACATATCCGCGCTACGAAAGCAGTGGCGATGCCTCTCTTATTGTGTATTTTGGTAGCCGTGTTGACCTTGTTGTTTTGCAACAAGTGATTAGTGCTAGTGATAAAATAAAAGCGCATAATATAAAGGGCGTAATAGAAATAATACCTGCTTACGCAAGTATTACAATATGTTTCGACTTATGCTTGACTGACTATCATCAGCTTAAAGAAAAACTTAAAGCACTTTGCTTATTGCCCGAACTTGCACCCTTGCCAGAGTATCCGACAGTTAACATTCCAGCTTGTTACGATGCTTCATTAGGCTTAGATATTCACTCCGTAGCGGAACATAGCGGGCTATCCGTTAATGATGTTATTCGTTTGCACTCCGAACCACTTTATCACGTTTATATGTTAGGTTTTATGCCGGGCTTTTTATATCTGGGTGGCTTGGACTCACGCATAGCCATGCCTCGCAAAGCGAAGCCGCGTACACATATTGAGCAAGGCGCTATAGGTATAGCAGGGCAGCAAACGGGCATTTACCCCTTTACAAGTCCGGGTGGCTGGCAAATAATCGCTTGTACACCGACACTTATGTTTGATAGTTCCAAGCCATTTCCTGCCATAGCTAAGCCTTTGCAAACCGTTCGATTTATACCGATAAGTCTGGATGAGTATCAATCCTTAAAAGGTGATCAGGCATTATGAGTTTGCAAAATATTGTAGAAGTTGTACGCCCAGGTTTGTTAACAACAATGCAAGATGCAGGGCGTCCAGGTTATCTACACTTAGGCTTGCCTCGTTCCGGTTGTATGGATAGTTATTCACAAAACTTAGCTAACTACTTAGTGGGTAATGATCTTAATGCTACTGTTTTAGAGGTAACTTTGCAGGGGCCTGAGCTTGTTTTTAACACGCCTGTAAACGTAGGTGTGGCTGGAGCACACTTTGATATTTATATAAATGATATATTGCAAACGCCACATGTCACATGGTCTTTGCAGCGGGGGGACTGCTTACGCTTTGGGCGTTTACATTCTGGTTGCCGAGCTTATTTGGCTGTTAGCGCTGGCTTTGTTGTAAAACCCGTGTTGCAGAGTTGTTCTACTTTTTTATTGTCAGGTATAGGTGGGCATCAAGGTCGTGCTTTAGAGGCAGGTGATAGGCTTGTCGTAGGTGACAGCAGTGGGTGTTGTAAAGTGAAAAGCTTATCGAAGGCCTTGCTTATTGATTATAAAATACCTAAGGCGATACGGGTTGTAGCGGGTCCAGAAAGTCACTGGTTTTCTGATAAAAACAAACAAGATTTTTTCTCCGAAGTGTTTTATGTTTTACCTGAAAGTAATCGTATGGGGTACCGGTTAAATACGTCTAAACCTTTATGCCTTGAACAAAAACAGAGCATGCTGACCACAGCTATTGTGCCAGGTACGATTCAAGTGCCTGATAATGGCAAGCCTATTGTTGTCTTGGCGGATGGTCAAACAAGTGGTGGATACCCTAGGATAGCGAGTATTATTTCTGCAGACCTACATTTGCTAGGTCAATATAAGCCCGGCGATGCAATTCGTTTTTTTGTGGTTAATGCAGAAGAAGCGGTAACAATATATCGTGATAAGCAGCGCTTGTTAAAAACAGCGCTGGCATATAGAACTTGACTAGTAACGCTGCATAGCTTCATCAACGTCTGTTGCCCATGCATCAATACCGCCTGTTAAATTAGTAATATTACTAAAACCATTTTGATCTAAATACATGGCTATTTGTGCACTACGCATACCGTGATGGCAGATAACCACGAAAGGGTCGTCGGGGTTAAGTTCGTCTTTTCTAGCGGGAATATCTGGCATAGGGATATTTTGGCTATTTTCAATTTGGCAAATAGCCACTTCTTCGGGTTGACGAACGTCCAAAAGAACGTAGTGTTGATTGTCTTGTAATGCTTGCTTCAGTTCAGCGGCAGTTATTGTTTTCATGTTTTAACGTAATAGTCTGTGGTAAGGGTCTGCTTCTTTTAAAATACTAATAATACGTGTGGTATCGCCTTTACCTGCATTCACTTTTTCATAGCTAGCTTCGAGTAACTTAACCAAACGGTCGCGGTTAGCGGTTAGTGATTTGTGTGCTTCATCTAAGGAGCGTGAGTCAGGGTAAAATTGCTTCACTTCATTGAGTAGTTTGAATGCAACAGGAAAATTATAATTTTGTTGGCGCGCATCAATAGCAACGTTGATTTGCTTTTGATAATAGTCGATTATTTCTTTACGCAGAATGCTTGTTAAAGAAATACGGGTATTAAAATTCATCGAAGGCAATTTTTCAAGTAGTGCGACTAATGCAGCTTGATCACCATCTTGGATAATTTTAATGTTTTGTAACTCTTTATCTTCACGTTGTTGACTGATGAGGGGCTTGGCCAAAAAAGCTAAGCCGACAGCCAGTATAATGAGTGCGCCGATTAAAATTTCTTTTGTGCGTGTTTTTGGCAGGCTTAATTCAGCTAAAAAGTTATCGACACTAGGTGTACGCTTCTTACGCTCTAGTTCAAGCATGCCTTGTAAGGCAGCCGATTCTTTGCGCGATAATTTTTTGATAGCAGGTGGTTTTAAACTGAGTTCTTTTGCTTTATGTGCAGGTACTTTTTTGTATGGGTGTACGCCGGTTAATAATTCATAGGCAACACAGCCTAAACCGTAGATGTCATCACGAGGGTCAGGGTCTTGTCCTGAGAACATTTCAATACTAGCATAAGCAGGTGTTAAAGCCTTTAGCACCTTAGGATCAAAGATGGTTGTTTCCTCGTCAATATCATCCGTATCGCGCTTAATGGCGCGTGTAATACCAAAGTCCAGCAGCTTAATGGTGCCGTCTTCGGTAAGAAAAATATTAGCGGGTTTTAAATCGCAGTGAATTAATTTTTGCTTATGTGCATAAGCTAAACCGGCCGCTAATTGCTTAATATAATTTAAAGCAATATCTTTGGGCAGGCCATCTTTAGGCATCTCTTTAATAAGCTTTTGCAGGTTTTGCCCAACCATTAACTCCATGGTCATATAGACAGCGCCGCCATCATGGTCAAAATCAAATACAGTCGCAATATTAGGATGTGCTAAACGTTGGGCTTTACTTGCCTCGCGTTGCAAGGCAATAAATGAACTGGAGTGTTTTTTAAATGCGTCTGTAAGCACTTTTACCGCAACATAAGGATTACTGTCTTGTGCCTGCACTTTTACAAGGTCGCGAGCTTTATAAACAATGCCCATGCCGCCGCGGCCAAGTAACTCGGTTAATACAAACCTACCTTTAATGACGCTGCCAATTTTAAGTACAGTGTCCTGTTTGCTATCCGTGTTGTCGAGGTTAACGTCTTCATCGACATCACCCGTCTTATTGGTTAACCGTGTTTGACTAAGCTGCGTTTCTTCGTGTTGGCTCAGGTTGTTACTGTTGTAAATTAAAGTATCGTCGTCACCGTCAAGAATTTCTGTAGGTACAATAGTGCGTTCTACACCGCCTATTTGTTGCGATGCCAGAGACATTTTTATTGTTTCATTTAAGAACTGTGTTTGGTCAGAGCCTAGAATGTCACTTTTTTTAGCTTGTTTTATTATTTTCAGCAAATCATTTTGCTGCACACTTGGGTTTTGGCGTAGAAATTGGTTAAAACTAGCAACAAAGCGCCCTTTGTTTAGGGTGCCATCAGCAAATTGTTTGATAAGTTGTTGGAATTCTTGTTTCACTATTTCATTAAGTCGCTAAAATATTGATCGTGGCTAAATTTTGACCAAATTTGATCTGAATTTTAACCGGATTCTACTCCGAATATCGTAAAGAAATTAATACTTATCAGTTATTTACAGATGCCGATAACATTCAATACTAAAATAATAACTATAAAGAGATTACATTTTTATAGATAGTAAAATATAGCATAACGACTCACTTATAGGTTAACAGTTGCAACATTGTAGAGGAATAAATCGACACTTTTTTTGCTTTTTGATCAGCCTTGCGTGCCTATGCTATTTATCTACGGTAAGCGCCGGTAATGGTGTACGTTTTAAAGTTGATCGTATTACCTTAAATTCTCCTGCTGGCGCGGCTGTGGGCGTTTTTACAACAGTCACTTTAGCGAGAACGTATACAAACCCCGTTGTATTTGTTTTGCCCACTTCACAAAACCCTGACCCATCAACGGTTCGTATTCGTAATGTTATGTCCAATAGTTTTGAATTAGCAGTGATTGAAGCCCCACAAACTTTTGGAGGCTCGTTGGGGGTCAGCGCTATGGATATTGACTACTTAGTCTTAGAAGCCGGCGTTTATAACCTAGGGGGTGGCACAACAATGGAAGTAGGTGTTGGCGGCGCATCACCCACTAATGCTGTGTTAAATACCACTTCACAGCAAGGGAATAATGCCTCAGGCACAATAAACTGGGAAACCTTAAATTTTGTAGGCACTTATGCTACTGCACCAACTGTGCTGTTGCAGGTGCAAAGTGATAATAATGAAACCTTAGACCCACTACAAACCTCAACGCCTTTTTTAGAGGTTGCCGCCCAGACAATTAGTGCCACAGGCATGCAATTTGCTCTAGAGCGCGGTGAAACCAGCGGTGCTGTTGCCAATGATGAAAGTGTTGGTTATCTTGCTATAAGCAGTAATGTGTCCGGCTCTTTTACAGCAGGTGCTAGTACAATCAATTTTCAAAGCTTAAGTACTTCAACCACGATTACACATGCTTGTACTAACTTTACATTTGATGTGGCTTTAGGTACGACTCCCATTTCGCTCGCATCACAAACCTTGCGAGCGGGTAATAACGGTGGTTGGATTCAGCGTTGTAATTTAGCTTCAACAACGCAAATTGGTTTGCAGGTTGATGAAGATATGGCAGCTGATGCTGAGAGAACGCACACAACAGAAAGTGCCGGTGTGTTGCTGTTTTCAAGTGCGTTTAATACAGCTATAGCCGGTTTGGGTTTAGAAGTGGGCAGTATTACAACGCCAGCTCAAGTGGCTAGTGGCACAAATACCTTAAGTTTCACGAGTGTGTCTTTTCCTAATGCCTTTGCATCCGATAACGTGTTAGTTTTTCCAATGCCTTCCAGTGAAGGTACAAACCCAGCTAGCTTACGCGTGAAAAATATTGATCGAAATGGTTTTGAGGTTGCCCAAGTTGAGCCAACAGGTGAACCGGGTTCACATGTCAGTATGGAGATTGACTATATTGCGGTTGAGGCGGGCACACATATGTTGGCGAATGGTGTGATGATAGAGGCAGGTACTATGAATACCACGCAAACAATAGTGGGGGGAGCATCTGGCACCTATGCCACGCTGGCATTTACGAATACTTTTCCTGCTGCTCCGGTACTGTTGGCGCAAATACAATCGCTTAATAGTGAGCCTGGTTTGGATCCTACCAATGTCTCTGTGCCCTGGTTAACTGTTGCAATCGGTAGTGTGGCGACGGGCAGTGCGGAGGTGGCTTTAGAACGAGCAGAAGCGGGTGCTGGCACCGTAGTTAGTGAAACAATTGGCTATTTGGCAATTACCCCGTCTGTACAAGAGTCATTAATTGATGATAGTGGTAATACGGTCAATTACGAAACACTGGTTACCGGAGATAATATACAAGGGATTGATAACGGTGATGGTTGTTTTGAAAATAGTTTTGTCAGTAGTTTTTCTTCTAGCAATATGCGTGCGGTAGCGGCAGCTCGAGGGCGTGATGGAAGTGATGGCTATTGGTTTCGTCGCTGTGCATTAAGTGATGCGGAAATTGGTCTGTATGCTGATGAAGATAGAGCAAGTAATACGGAAAGGTCTC
>JAHDBX010000026.1:9309-10805 GCA_020630145.1 Gammaproteobacteria bacterium
GCTTTTGATAGAAGCTTTGAGTCCTGCTTAGAGGCAGATTTACTTGTGTCTAAAACAGTCGTAACATTAACCGACCCCGTGAATGTCGGCACGAATCCCAAAGCCATTACAAATTCAGCGCTGCGTTATGATGTGCGTATAACCAACCCGCGTTCGGGCTCAACAATTGATGATACCGTTGTTATTGATGACGACCTACCTGCAAATGTTGCTTTGTATGTTGGTGACGGCGTGACATCGCCATTTACAATCGTCAATAATACAGATTCAGGTGCTGGAAATACCTTAATTTTCAGTGCCTTTGGTGGTTTTGACAGTACAACAGACAGCTATGAATTTTCGATGGATAATGGCGTCAGTTATGGCTATGAACCTCAAGACCCCGATGGTGATGGTTATGACCCTGCCATTACTAATTTCCGCATTGTGCCCACCGGAGGCATCACAGCTGCTGATGCGACTTATACGCCAGAAGTACAAATTAGTTACCAAGTCAGGTTAAATTAAGCGTATATCTGTACGCATATCCGTATTTCCCCGTGTTTTTCTAGACTAATAACGTTACACTCGCATCTTTATTTATTTTAATAAATTCAAGTAGGGTGTTATGGAATTTTTGTTTGATTACGGCCTTTTTTTAGCCAAGGCTATTACCGTTGTTATTGCGTTTGCAATTATTATGGCCTTAATAGTATCCGCAAAGATGAAAGGTGGCGGCGCAGACGCTGGTGCAAATATAGAAATTAAAAAGCTGAATGAAAAATTAGACGATGTAAAAGAAACATTTCAAGAGGCTATTTTAGATAAAGATGCCTTAAAACAATTACGTAAGTCTGAAAAAGAAGCTGAAAAGAAAGCGGCCAAAGCTGCGAAAAAACAAAAAACGAACGAAACAGAAGAAAAAAAGCGTTTGTTTGTATTGGACTTTGATGGTGATATTAAAGCGTCGGCTGTTGAGCAAATGCGCCAAGAAATATCAGCTGTATTGTCTGTCGCTACTGAAAAAGATGAAGTACTGCTTCGCTTAGAAAGCGGTGGTGGCATGGTGCATAGCTATGGCTTGGCATCATCACAGTTACAGCGTATTAAAAACAAATCGATACCTCTAACAGTTTGTATCGATAAAGTGGCTGCCAGTGGTGGCTATATGATGGCTTGTGTTGCCGATAAAATTGTTGCTGCGCCTTTTGCAATAATCGGTTCTATTGGTGTTGTTGCACAATTACCCAATTTTCATAAGCTACTTAAAAAGCATGATGTTGATTATGAAATATTAACAGCTGGTGACTACAAGCGTACCTTAACGATGTTTGGTGAAAATACAGATAAAGGGCGAGCAAAGTTTAAAGAAGAAATTGAAGATACACATGTATTATTTAAAGACTTTGTTAAAACTAACCGTGAAGTCGTTGATATCGAACAAGTTGCCACAGGTGAAGTATGGTTTGGTGCACGTGCGGTAGAGCGAAAATTGGTTGATATAATTGATACCAGTG
>JAHDBX010000027.1 GCA_020630145.1 Gammaproteobacteria bacterium
CGCATTCCCTCTAAAAAAAGTTTTGCAGTTAACATTTTTAGGCTTTTCAGCGGGCATACCTATTTTGCTTATATTTTCAACCTTGTCGTTGTGGCTGCGCGAAGCAGGGGTAGCAAAGTCTGCGGTCACTTATTTTAGTTGGGCAGCTTTAGGCTATTCATTTAAATTTGTTTGGGCACCACTTGTAGATAAATTACCACTACCTGTACTTACACAACTCTTAGGCCGTCGTCGTGGTTGGCTACTATTGTCTCAGTTTGCCGTAATAGGCGCTATTGTTTGGATGGCAAGTGTTGACCCTATTTATGGCCTAAGCGCTATGGCTTTTGGCGCTGTTGCATTAGGCTTCTCATCAGCAACGCAAGATGTGGCTATCGATGCATACAGAATTGAATGCGCACAAGACGACGAACAAGCACTGCTGTCTTCAAGCTATATTGCAGGCTACCGTATCGGTATGTTAGTGGCTGGTGCTGGCGGCCTTTATCTTGCTGAAATGTTTGGTAGTACCGCTGAAACATACTCATATGCAGCATGGCAAAAAACATACTTTATTATGGGGTTCGTTATGTTGATAGGTATTGCAACAACATTCCTTATCCCTGAGCCGGTGCTTGACTCTTCTCAAACAACAAACCCTTACCCATACGACACGGCTTCTTATCTACGTTTTTTCATACTATTCTTACTATCGATTATCGCGTTGATTTGCGTCTTCCGCTTTTTTCCAAATATTGACCTAGGCCTAGACGGGTTTATGGCTAAATTGAGTAAATTTATTATTGGCACCATTCAAATGTTTACCGCGATAGGCGCAGCGATTTTAGTTGGCATATTGGGGGCTCAGTTTGGCTTAGCGAATAAAACCATGGTTAATGAAAGTTACTGGTCTCCTATAAAAGATTTTTTTAAACGTTACGGAAAGATTGCCATATGGGTATTACTTTTAGTTGGCTTTTATCGTGTGTCCGATATTGTGATGGGCATTATTGCGAATGTTTTTTACCAAGATATTGGTTATACAAAAACACAAATTGCTAGCGTTAGCAAAGTCTTTGGCTTGCTCATGACAATTGGCGGTAGCTTTATTGGTGGTTTTTTAGCTTTACGTTTTGGTGTAATGCGAGTGTTATTATTAGGCGCAATACTATCCGCAGCAACTAATTTAATCTTTATGTGGCTTGCCACTGCTGAACCCACCATTGAAGCATTAACACTGGTAATAGCTGTTGATAATTTAAGTGCCGGCCTAGCTATGGCTGCTTTTATTGCCTGGTTATCAAGCTTAACCTCCGTTTCGTTTACTGCGACGCAATACGCTATATTCAGTTCAGTCATGACACTGTTCCCTAAATTGTTAGGTGGTTATTCCGGAACACTTGTAGAAGACTACGGCTACTCTACCTTCTTTTTAATTACGGCATTACTAGGCATACCCGTTATAGCACTTATTGTATATGTACAAAAACGCTTATATACCGATGGCCAGCATATTTAATATAAACATTCCTCAAGCGAGGCAATAATATGACTTTCATTTGTTATATAAATGATATACCCGAAGAAGAGCAAGCTAGCGTAAACTTGAGCAATAGTATTGATGACAAGTTTAATTGTTTAGAAACAGAACTCGATATCAACGGACAAACCAAGCCTGTTTTTTTGCTGCGTCATAATGGAGGTGTCAAAGCCTACATTAACGCTTGCCCTCACACAGGCGCCAAATTAAATTGGCAAGAAGGGCTATTTCTAGACAGTGAAAAACATTATATTCAGTGCTCTATACATGGTGCTTTATTTGAAAAAGAATCTGGCTTATGTATACACGGCCCTTGTGCACAGCAGCACTTAAGCCAAGTGGATATTATTATTGAAAACGAAAAAGTTTTACTTAAGTAGGTGAAGGCTGGTTCACATCAAACCAATAAATGCCTAACTGCTCAAGGGTAAATGAAAACTTTGTAAAATCTAAAGGTTTGCTTAAGTAACTATTAACACCATAATTATAGCTTCTAACAATGTCCTGTTCATCATCTGAAACGCTTAAGACCACAACGGGTATACGCTTGGTATTATCATTTGACTTAATCTTTTTTAATACATCTAAGCCATTCATACCCGGCAAACCTAAGTCTAGCAATACAAGGTCAGGTTTTTGTAACACAGGCGTTTCAGCCTGAACATCTTCGTCAAAGAAATAGTTTAAAGCTTCTTCTCCGCTCGAAACCACATTGATTTCACAACATGTATCTAATTTTTTGAATTGATGTGTAACGAGTTCTACATCATCTGCATTATCTTCAACGAGCAATACTGTATTCATTAACTTGCCTCCTTATCCCAAAGGGTAAAGAAAAATTTAGCACCATTGTCAACTGATGATTCAGCCCACACATGCCCCCCATGCCTTGCCACTACACGTTGCACCGTTGCGAGACCAATACCAACACCTTCAAATGTATCACCTTGGTGCAAACGAGTAAACGGCGAAAACAGTTTTTTTGCATAGTCCATATTAAAACCTACGCCATTATCTTCAACTATATATACCGTCTTACCACCCAACTCTGAAGCAGAAAAAATCATACTAGCGTCGGGCTCCTGTCTTGTATATTTAAGTGCGTTGTCTACCAAATTAGTCACTAACAAATCTAATAAACGCTCATCTCCATTTACATAGATATCGCTTTGAATATCAATAGACACGTTTCTGTCATTATCCCGCTCGGTCAAACGCAGAACAGCTCTTTTAAATAGTTGAGATAGATTAATCTTTTCAACAACTAGCTCGACACTCGTCGACTTAGAAAGCTTTAAGAAGCTTTCTATCATTGTATTCATTTCACTTGTGCCCGCTTCAATACGGTCTAGATAATGAATAGCTGTATCATCTAATTTACTCGCATAGTCGCTTTCCAGTATGCGTCTAAAGCCCTCTATACGACGTAATGGCGCTCGCAGGTCATGCGACACTGAGTAACAAAAAGAACCTAGCTCTTGATTAGCGGCTTCTAATTCGGCCGTTCTTTGTGCAACACGACTTTCAAGCTCATCATTTAGTTTTTTTACTTCAGCTTCGGCTTTTTTTCGAGCACCAATATCTTCTTCCAATGTTAAATTAACTGCTTGCAACTCACTGTACGTGCTTTGCAAATTAACCGACATCGTATTATAAGTATCGACTAAATAGTCAAGCTCATCACTATTTGCTTTATCTCTATTTAGAGCCATTGGTTCAAGTTGGTTTTTCAAATCTACGTTCTTTAAAAAATTCCCAATCGTCACAATATGCTGAGTAACCAACCAATGAAAGATATAAAGTATAAAAAGTGATACTAGAAAAGTTTTAATACCTTGCGTAAATAAAATAGTAATGGCTTTATTAACCAGACGTTTATATACGTCGCGTAAACTTGCCTGCACAGTTAGGGTACCTATTTCAACCAAGTTACCATCTACACTATAAGTCAAAGCATAATCACGAACGATATCCGCCCCTTGTGTTTGGCCCGCTTTAATTAAAACGGGCTGGTTAATATCATTTTTTTCTTCAACACTAGCAAAGGTTATATCTGGCAATTTAATAATACCTACCAACTGCCTTTCTATTTGGTCGGCATCAACATTCCACAAACTCGATTCAAGGCTTGAAACATAGGAGCTTTCTACTTCGCTCAATCGATTATTAATCGTATTTAATTCTAAACGGTAATCAATATATAACTGCAAACAGCTTAGCAACATGGTTACAACGGTGCTAAATAATATTATCCACAGCAGCAGGCTACGACCAATTGTTTTATTGGAAAAGATATTACTTAGCGTACCGTTTTTTTTCAACACGTGATATTTTTATAGGTTTACGAATTTATTTTCTATTTTTTTCATAGTGCCATCTTTTTTCATACTGTAGATGGCTTTATTCATTAACGACATATACATATCGTCTGTAGTTTTAATGCATTGCAAATAAACAGGCACCTCATCTAGCAAAAACGGCTTATTAAACAAGTCTGTGTAACCCTCTCGCTTAGCAAGGTATTGTATGGTGGGTATTGCTCCTGCTATGGCATCTACACGCTTGTGCTTAACTTTTCGTATACCGGTTTCATAATCAACATCACTTACTTTTTTAATGTTGCTATCTTGATAAAACTTATCAAACATATTAAGAATAGGAAGAACTGATACAGTTAGACCATGCATGTCTTCATAAGAACGCACTTCTGTAGACTTATGAGGTAAAACACCCATAGGATGATTAAACACCACCTGACCTAAGGTGGTCATTTCAGAACGCTCATCATCTTTTATTAAAATCGTGCAGTCTTGTCGGCCAACTTTCAGCTCTCTATTTATACGCGCATAAGGCGCTACAGACATAGTTATACTTAAACCAGTACGCGACTGTATTTCATCGATTATTTCAGCAAACATACCCACAACAGCTTTACTACCTTCAGCAGTAGTCGCCCAAGGCGGTACATCTAAAGTAATAAAATTAATTTGCTGACTAAAGCTAAGGCCTGAATAAAAAAAACAGTTAAATAGAAACACACATCTCAACTTAATCAAAAAATGATTAAAGCAATATGGTTTATTCATTGTTTTGCAATATCTTAAATAAAGTCCCTGTTTCTTTAATTTCACGAATAGCGGCATTAATATCTTCCATGTATTGCAACTGCTTAGAATTTTTTGAGCATTGAAAATAGATCGGCTCTGAGCTTAGCTGTAAAGGCTCACCTAATAACCCAGCCATATCATTCTGGTTAGCAAGATATTGTATTGTTGGCAGTGCTCCAGCAATAGCATCTAGTCTTCTATGCTGTAGCTTTTTTAGACTGATGACATAATCCGTATCGAACTCTTTTTTAAGATTTTCATCAGCATTAAATCGCTTTGAAATAACCGAACCACGCAGCAAGGAAATTCTTAAACCCAGCAAATCATCATAATTATCAAGCTTAACCGAATGATGAGCAATTACCCCAACGGGGTGGTCAAATAACAACTCACCTATTTGAACAACTTTAGCACGCTCTTCATCTGTTACCAGAATAGTACAGTCTTGTCGTCCACTTTCTAACTCTCTATTTATACGTGCGTAAGGCGTTAAGCTAACATTAATTTTATGGCCGCTTAAGCGCTCAATTTCATCGACTAGCTCAGGAAAAATACCTTGATACTGACTGTCACCCTCATTTTTATATGCCCACGGTGCTACTTCTAGGGTCGTAAATTTTAGCTCTGCTGCAAATAGTAACGGTGAAAAACTCAGACAAAGCCCACTTATCAACAAGCGAAGACTTATATAATTCTTAATCATTCTACCTCTCCCAACCTCGAATTAGTTACATATGAAACAAGAAAGCATGGCTATTACCGACTCTTTAAGGTACATACCCTAATAGAATGGCCATGTTGACCTGTACTTTTTTACGCTTATATTTGTCTACTCTTTGCGCAATTTAACGTAAAAACCGCAAAAAGTAGTCCTAATCCTACAAAATGGCAGGAAATATTCCTACATTCGTTCTAAGCTTATTCCATATTCTTATTAGCATACATGAAAGTTTACCTGTAAAAAGCGCTCTGCAAAAAAAATATAATAATTTGTACCGATTTAGCAAGTGACTGCTGGGCGATATCCTCAATAGGATACTTTGGTCGAGGGAATAGGATTGACCAACGGTATATGTTGATAACTATCAACAAAAGACAGGCCGTGTTTGTAAATTTATTTTTAACTACAAACATTGAGAAGAAGATGCAACATAAAGTACTACTTGTCGTTTCAGACAAATTTAGTGAATTTGCCATGCGCAAAGACGTAATAACTCAATCAGAACTGTTTCACTTATTACGGTCTGAAGATGTTTTACTACCGCACCATGCTAAAACAAGACTTGTACCAGGCCAGGGCTTCAGTGATGACAATGTTGATGAAATCATTAATGCGATAGAAACCTCACTTAATGGTAAATATTTTGATGCCAGCTTATGGCTGTCCTTACCTCGTCGCGCAAGCAAAGCATTAACGCACAAGCATAATAGTGAAAACATTTTAATCAGTGACCCAATTAAGATTTGCGAAGACAACTATGAAATGCAAGTTTTAGTTGATGAAAACTGCGAATTAATGGGCGATCACCAAACAGGGCAACATTTACAAGGCATGCTACTACTCGAAGCTGCTAGACAAGCCTCTGTTGCTGTTATGGAAAAGTATTTTTTAAATGGCAATGAAAACAAATTATATTTCGTTTTTAATGAAATGAATGTTAACTACAACCGCTTTGCATTTCCTTTAGCATGCGACCTTAGTTTCGCTATAAAAGAGAAAGATGTAAGCAAACCTAAAAGACAAGACTTTTCAGTTGAAGTCAGTGCCATGCAATGTGGCGTGTCTTCCGCCTCATTTACTTTTGGCTTCACTATGATGGAAGACACTCGTGTTTCAAACATGGAAAACAGGTTAGCCAAGCAAGCATTGAACGATTTTATGGAGAAACTTAACAGTGAAGTTATTTATGCCGAAGCTGCCAATGCATAAAACAGGAAATAAGGCTTATGCATTTTTTGATGTAGACGATACACTTATTTCAAATAAGAGTATGTTTAGTTTTATGGATTTATATTTTTCACATTATCCAAACACTACATTACAAGAAGAATTTAATGATGAGATACAACGTTTAATTAAAGAGAATACACCTTGGGAGATTGCGAATAAAATCTATTATTCTTATTTCAAACACTTTACGATATCTCAAGTTAAAGAAGTATGTGCATTATGGTTTAAGAAATGTACTGTAAACAAACAACATTTCTACCATAAAAATGTAACTTCAGCACTTGCTAAGCACCAAAGTGCTGGTATTGAATGTGTATTTGTTTCAGGCTCTTTCATTGAATTATTAGAACCAATAGCACTTGATTTAGGTGTGAAAGATATACTAGCCATCAAGCTTGCTAAAAATGGTTCAAAATATACAGGCGAAATTATTCCGCCACAAACTATAGGCAAGGGTAAAGCTCAAGCAATACGAGACTTTATTACGGAAAATAACGCCAGTGCAGACGCAAGTTTTGCTTATGGCGATGATATTTCTGATGTACCTATGCTTGAAATGGTTGGCAACCCTGTAGCTGTAAGCGGTGGTAGAAAGCTAGTTGAACATGCTCAACATGTAGGCTGGCAAGTTATTCAGCCAAACTAAAAAAAGGGCGCTCAATGCGCCCTTTTTTATTTCGCCAAACGCAGCATTTTATTATTACGCCGTTTAATTTCTACTAGCAACTCTTCTTTTGTTAAGGGCTTACTAAACAAGAATCCTTGAATCAAATCACACTTATGTACGCTTAAATAATCTAGTTGAGCTTTATTTTCAACACCTTCAGCAATAACTTGCATATCTAAGCTATGCGCCATCTTAATCATTGTTTCGGTAAGCTTAGCGTTATTTTTATTGTCTTCAATTTGGCTAATAAAACTGCGATCTATCTTCAATGTATTAAATGGGTACTTTTGCAGATACGCTAGCGAGGAATAACCTGTACCAAAATCATCTATCGATAAATGCAGACCCATTTTGCATAGCGCCTGTAAATTATTATTGGTCTCTTCCATATCATTCATTAACACGCTTTCTGTTATTTCTAACTCCATTAAATGAGGCTTAATTTGGTGCTGTGTTAACTGCTGTGCCACAAAATCAGAAAAACCTGCTACCTGTAGCTGTTTAGGTGAAATATTAATAGCTACCTTCATTGAAGCATCAACATTTTCATGTATTGCTTTAATATCTTTACATGCTGTTTTAACGATCCATTCACCCACATTTTTTATTAAGCCAGAGCTTTCTGCTATAGAAATAAATTTGTCTGGCATGATGTAGCTATTATCTTTTTGCCGCCAACGCAACAGAGCTTCACAGGCAACGATATTTTTTGATACGGGTTCAATAATAGGTTGATAAAGCAATTCCAATTCATCACGATATTCAATATCACGCAGTGCGCGCTCAATAAACAAACGCTGCTTAAGCTTGGCATTAATTTCGTCGGTAAAAAATTGATATTGATTTCGACCCAATTCTTTAGCCTTGTACATAGCTAAATCAGCATTACGCAATAATACTTGGTGGTCTTGACCATTTTCAGGGCACTGTGCAATACCAATGCTCGCCGTAACAAAATGATCAGCGCCATCAATAACAAATGGCTTGGAGAATTCTTTAATAATTCGGTCAGCAACTTCTTTTACTACCAAGTTATTTTCTATGTTAGGCAAGATAACAACAAACTCATCCCCCCCCATTCTTGCAAGCGTATCACTTTTGCGTGAGCATATAGCTAAGCGTGCAACAGCTTCTTTTAATAAGTTATCGCCGACACTATGCCCCAAGGTATCATTAACATTTTTAAATTGATCTAAGTCTATACAGAGCAACGCGGCTGACTGATGGTTGCGCAGACTTGTTTCTATTGCTAACTCCATCCTGTCGATCATTAAAACGCGGTTTGCCAATCCGGTTAAATCATCATAATGCGCTTGGCGACGTAATTGTTCTTCATAAGAGCGTCTTGCTGTTACATCTTCTTGTATAGCAATGTAATGTGTAACATTATTATTGTCATCTTTTAATGGTGAAACATTTATGTATTCCCAAAACAGTTGACCACTTTTATGCAGACTACATAGTTCACCACTCCATTCCTCACCACGCTTAACCGTTTCCCATAGATGATGTAATGAGTCGCTCGATGCATCATGCAATATAGTAAAACCTAAACTATTACCTACCGCCTCTACATTACTGTAGCCGGTTGTTTCCTCAAATTTAGGGTTCACGTATTCGATGATGCCATTAGGATTACTAATAACAACTGATACCGGGCTTTGCTCTACTGCTAAGGATAAGATGCTCACTTTTTCTTCAGCGTGCCGCCTTTCTGAACGCACTGTGGATTCACGCATTTCACGTTCTATCGCTGGCACCAATCGAGCTAAGCTGGCTTTGTTTAAAAAGTCATGTGCGCCTTGTTTAAGCAAGTACACAACATCTTCTGCCTCGACTACTCCAGAGACAATAATAAAAGGAATATCAATTTGGTTTTGGTAATAAACATGTAGCGCTTGCTCAGCACTAAACTCAGGCATTTTATAATCGCAGATAACAACATCCCATGTTCGATTAACAAGGGACTCCTGCATACGTTGTTCAGTTTCAACGCGCTGAAAAGAAACTTTATAACCAAAGCGTTTCAATTCAGCGAGCGTTAATTCAACATCATCTATCGAGTCTTCGACAAATAATATGTTCAGTGATTTTTCTTCCATTACCGTCACTAACTATGACTACCTAGGCACTTAGTCTTCGAGCCAGTTTTCAAGTGCAGCTATTATCTTACGAGCTTGATCAGCACTAGAAATATTAAACTTTGATTTAGGCAAGTATTGCCCATTACGCTTTTGATAACGGCGAATTGAATATTTATCTGGGCCATATTCTTCAGTTGTGCGATTTAGGTCTTGGTAACGGAATAGTAGTGTAGACCACGCACCTTTCGTTAGCACAACCTTATCAAGCTCCTTAACTGTGATAGTGCCTGCTTCTTCATATTCGATGGTTAATTCTTCAACCGTTTCAGCCATATATATTTACCTTATTTGTATGTTATCTAGATATTGCGCCCAAATATCCAAGGATGTTTGCTTGCACACTATAAATTCTGGGTTTAACAATGAGTCTTTTTGGTTATATTCTAGTCGTTTTAGTGATAAATCGACAATACATGCCCCAGCTTCCTCAAGTATACATTGTGCCGCAGCAGTATCCCATTCGCAGGTTGGACCAAAGCGAATATACAAGTCTGCACTCCCCTCAGCAATCATACAACTTTTTAAGGAACTGCCCATAGACTGTAGCTGATAAACAGGCACATTTTTCAGATATTCATGAAAACGCTGAGATTGATGAGAGCGGCTACCAAAGATAATAGGCTCCTTTGGCATATCTCGGCAAGCGATAAGCCTAATACTGCCATCAGCATCCTCCCTATAGGCCTTAGAGCCACGCGTAGCATAGTGTGTCACTTTTGTAACTGGTGCATAAATAACGCCTAAAATGGCCTCTCCATCATGAATAAGCGCAATATTGACGCTAAATTCATCATTACGTTTTACAAATTCTCTGGTTCCATCAAGAGGGTCTACCAACCAATACGTTTGCCAGCTTCGGCGTTCCTCCGGGCTAATCTTCAATGACTCTTCTGATAAAACAGGAAAATGTATATCAAGCTCAGATAAGCGCTCATGAATCAGGTTATGTGCACAAATATCAGCCTCCGTTACAGGTGAGTCATCTTCTTTATCAATGACCTCGAAGGATGTACGCTCATAGACATCCATAATAACCTCACCAGCATCTTTAGCTATGCTGATAATATGTGGCAACAAACGCGTTAAGTCTGTATTTTTGCCGAAATTATCCATGCAATTTCTCTTTAACCATATATAAGGCCGCTAAACTTCTTGCTTCAGTAAAATCATCACGCTCAGCCAAAGCCGTCAGATTCTTAAGCGGCCATGGCACGACCTCCAATTCTTCAGGTTCATCACCCTGCAAGCGCTCATCATATAAGTCTTGCCCCAATATCGCTTTGGTGCGCCATAAAGCCCACTGCCCAGTT
>JAHDBX010000028.1:0-7838 GCA_020630145.1 Gammaproteobacteria bacterium
GCTTATGGCTTCAGCAAAAGTGTGCTTGCTGAGTTTTATGCCATCTTCATCAACAGCTAGTGGTAAATGGAGGTAGGTAGGCCTAGTGTAACCAAGGCATTGCTGAAGGTAAATTTGACGCGGTGTAGAGTCTAGAATGTCATAGCCTCTGACGACTTCGCTAATGCCCTGTTCGTGATCATCAACGACGGCGGCTAAGTGATAAGCATAGCATTGGTCGCGTCGTAATAAGTGAAAGTCACCTACTGTTTGCGCGATGTTTTGT
Organism: Gammaproteobacteria bacterium; assembly: GCA_020630145.1. Taxonomy (GTDB): domain Bacteria; phylum Pseudomonadota; class Gammaproteobacteria; order HTCC5015; family HTCC5015; genus JAHDBX01. The sequence goes on from JAHDBX010000028.1 coordinate 266, forward strand.
TGGTATTTGCCAAAGACTTTATCTGTAAATGAAATTGTATCCATTTGCGTGCGTAGTCGTATGGCATGATCTGGGCTGCGATTTAAACCTTTGTTTGCACATGTGCTTGCATAAATAATACCCAATTTACCGCTTTTACCGCTTTCAGTAATCTGTTTACGAGAGCAGTTACAGTAGTAGGTATGCTGATTTTTTTGCAGTGACTTTAAGGCCTGTTCATATAACGCTGTACGTTGTGTTTGGTAGCTAATATCACCATTCCACTCAAAATCAAAATGTTCCAGCGTTCTTATAATATGTGTATCAGCGCCTTTTTTGTTACGCTGTAAATCGGTGTCTTCAATGCGAAGTAACCATTGGCCATTTTGGGTTTTTGCTTGGAGGTAACTGCCTACCGCAGCGATTAAGGAACCGAAGTGTAGAGGGCCAGACGGGGTAGGGGCAAAGCGACCGATATACATAGTAAACTCAGTGCAGTATAAAGCAAAATGCCTTTGCAGTAGCAAAGGCATTTTTGATGGTGTTATGGTTATGCGCGCGTTTTTTCGCGGATTTCATCCAAGGTTTTGCAGTCTATACAAAGTGTTGCTGTTGGGCGTGCTTCTAAGCGGCGAATACCAATTTCAATACCACAAGAGTGGCACCAACCGTACTCTTCGTCTTCTATTTCTTGAAGTGAATCGCTAATTTTTTTCACTAACTTACGTTCTCTGTCGCGAGTACGTAGTTCTAGAGCAAACTCTTCTTCTTGTGTTGCACGATCATTTGGGTCAGCCAAGTGGGTGACTTCTTCTTTCATATGATCAACGGTTCGATCAACTTCTTGCATTAGCGATTGTTTCCACGCTAATAACATTTCTTTAAAGTGCCCGGTTTGACCTGCGCTCATGTATTCTTCACCCTTTTTTTCTTCATATGGGGCAAAGCCTAGGAAGTTTTCTGATAACCGCGATACTGTTTTGCGGCTAGTTTTTTTCTTTGTAGTTGCTTTTGTTACCACTTTTTTGCTGATAGCTGCTTTTTTTGTAGCTGCCTTTTTGGTAACAGTCTTTTTCGCGGTCTTTTTGGCGACTTTCTTCTTCGTGGCCATAGTGTTTCCTTAGAGATATATTGACGTTTTTTTAGGTGCCAATTAAAAAAGAGGGCAGAATTAAATACTAAAGTGCCGCCTTTGGCAATAGTTATTTTGCTTTTTCAGTGTTGGCTTTTTAAGCATATCGGCTAACTTTTTGTTTTATAAACCTTTTTAAGCGTTCAAAACCTAAATATAGGCTTGGAATAACGAATAATGTCAGTGTAGTTGAGAAAACGAGCCCCCAAACGATAACAGTTGCTATTGGACCCCATAATGCGGATTTGCCACCTAGGCCCAGTGCTAAGGATGATAGGCCCGCCACAGTGGTTAATGAGGTAATCAAAATGGGAACAACACGTCGTCTAGCTGCGTAAATAATGGCATGTAGTGCAGACATGCCCTTAGCGCGTCTGTCATTAGCAGCTGAAACAAGCACAATAGCTGCATTTACTGAAATACCAGCAAGTGCTACTGAGCCGTACATTGTATATAGGCTGAATGGTAGGCGGCTAACGCTTAAACCAAATACTACACCTATAAAGGCCAAAAATACGGTAAACAGTATAATCAATGGTTGAAAGTAGCTGCGGAACTGCGTGGCGATAATAAGGTACATGAGTAACAAGCCGAATAAGAATAATATAAGGATATTACCGATACTTTCATTAATATCATCGAGTAGGCCGCTGCGATCTATTTGTAATGATGGGTATTTAGCCACCTTTGTTTGCCATAAGGCTAATACATCATCGTTAGCTGTACGCGTGTCTGTGACTGTTGAATCAATATCAGCCAAGATTGTGATGGTGCGTAAGAAATTGTAATGGACTATTTGTATAGGGCCATCTTCATAACGGGCATTCACTAATTGCTTCAGAGGGATGGCTGTACCTGTCGGTGTTACCAAGTTTTGTTTGAGTACATCGTCTATCGCTTGTAATGCTTGTGGTGCGGCTTGTACGCGTAAACGAACTTCTTCACCTTGGTCTTGGAAAGACGAGATAATTTCACCGTCGACCATGAGATTTAAAGTACGTCTAACCGTTTCGCTTGATAGACCTGCTTGGTTAATGGCATCTTGCTTCAGTTCTAATATGAGAGCCTTTTGACCAGATGAGTCGTCTGACTTAATGTCGCGTAAGCCTTTAATATTTTCCATGTCGCGCATCATTTCAGCGACTGCTTTGCGTATAAGGGTGAAATCATTGCCTTGTACTTTAAGCTCTATTGGTGATGTAGTAGGTGGTCCACCTGATAAGCGTAAGAAGCTTGTGTTGATTGGACCGACTATATTATAAACATCATTTTCTAGGTTGCTGATAACATCATCTACAGAGGCCATACCTTTTTTCTTAGGCAGCAAGCTAACGGTGATTTGGCCAAAAACGCTGCCTGCTAATGGCGACGTTTCCGTAAATTGTTGTCCCGACGCACTGACAACTGAGCGTAATTCTTCAGGTTTAACTTTGCTGCGAACAATCGATTCAATTTTTTCAGCTGCTTTTAATGTTTCTTCTAATGGCGTGCCAGCGGGCATTTCTACATTTATATAGAATAAGCGTAATGTGTCATTAGCAAAAAAGTCGGCTTTTACAAAGCCACTGGCTAAAAATACAATGGCTAAAATAAATGCACCAAAGCCACCCGCTGCTATTTTAAAAGGGTTACGCAAAGATTTGATGAGCAATAAGCTATAGCGGTGGCGTAGGCCTTTTAGAAAAGACTCTCTACGTGCTTGTGACTTGCCTTTTTTGTCTAATTTAACATTAAAGCCAATGATATGAGCAGGTAGCATCCAGAAGGCTTCTACTAGACTGATCAGTAAGGCTAGTGTGACTACGAGGGGTACGAGCTTTAAGAATTGCCCTAAAATACCCGGCAATAACATGAGTGGTAGAAAGGCGGCGATGGTCGTAAATACAGATGCAGTTACAGGAGCGACAACCTCTTTAAGGCCTTCTATTGATGCGGTTACAGCATCTGCGCCACGTTCTAAGCGGTAGTAGATCGATTCCACTACCACAACAGCATCATCAACTAGCATACCTAAGCTTATTACAACGCCTAGTAGCACCATGACATTCAGGGTTTCGCCTTGTGAACTTAGCACCCAAAAAACGCCGGCTAGTACAAAAGGAATCGCTATGCTTGTTAATAGCGACATTTTTAAACCTAAGAAAACAAATGTGACAAGTAGTACCATTGCCAAACCAAATAAAGCGTTGCTTTGCATTACGCTAAGGGCATTGCGTGTTAGCTCAGTTTGGTCATCAACTAATACAAGTTCAGCGCCAATTTGTTCAGAGTATTGATTACGCTCATCAATATAGTTTTTGATCTTTTCGACCATTTTTAAGGTGTTGATATTAGGCGACTTTGTGATAGATAGCATAATGGCGGGTTGGCCTTTATAACTCACCAATTCTTTTGCCGGTTCTCTACCACGTTGAACATTAGCAATACTATTTAGGGCTACATCGCTTGTAGGTGTTTTGATGCGACTATTGCCTAATTTTTCTGGGTCATTAAAAATGCCAGTAAGCCTAACTAACCATGACTGATTGCCTATATTAATATCGCCCGCAGATGAATCACGGAATGTGCTGGCAATATTGTTGGAAATGTCGCTTGGGTTAAGGCCTAGCGCAGTTAATTTTTCTGGGTCAAAGTTGATATGTAGCTCAGGCTCAGTAAAACCATAAGTGTTAATACGGTCTACTTCTCTAAAGTTGGTGACTTCTTTATTGATGCGCTTGGCATAGCGGCGTAGGTTTTCGTCAAAGGCTGGCCCCGTAACAAGAACGGTTGCTGTTGGGAAACCATTTGACGATGTAATTTCAAACACAAAAGGTTTTTCAGCTGTATCAGGTAGCTGCGCTTCTTTATTTTGCACTTCTCGACGTAGGTCGGCCATGCGCTTATCAAACTCACGAGTCGGTAAATCATTAAAGCGAATTAAAATGGTCGATAAGTTATCGCGGCTTTGCGATATGGTAAAACGTATATCTGTTATGTTTTGAATGGCATCTTCAATTGGGCTGGTAATGCGTCGTTCAACATCTTCTGCCGATGCGCCGGGCATGGTTGTAACAACTTGTATCCAATTAAAGTTAATTTCCGGATCTTGCTGGCGCGGCATGGTTAGGTATGAGAGCAGGCCTATTATGATGACTAGTAAAAAAGCTAGATTGGCCAGAACATCATTTTTTAATATTTTAGCAAGCATGGTGGTTTAATTATTTGTGGGTTGAACGATTTGAACATCTTGTTCAATTGTTACACCAAAACGACCATCGATAAGAATAGGTGTTTGCGAGTTTAATGTTGAGCCTAGTTTAATAATAGCGGGCTGGCCTTCACGGGCATCTTCAATTGCTGTAAATGCAACTTTGGCCTTATTATTAGCTATATTATCAGCAAATAAAACGCCCAAGCGATTATTGCGTTGTGACAAGTATTCAGTAGGTAAGGCTGGTAGGGGATGCTGCCAAATAAGTTCGCCAGAGCTCCCTGCGATAGGTTTTTCATCTTTAAATGTCAAACGCACTTCTTGTGTGCGACGGATACTGTCTACGGCTGGCGTTAATGCGCGAATACGTAGAGGGAATTTTTTATCACCTTGTTGGAAATAAATAGCTGTACTTTGAGCAATGATATTGGCCTCATTGCTAGCCAGGTAGCCAGATACTTCTAGGTTGTCAGAGTCGATTAATCGAACCATAGGTGTGCCAGGGGCGGCGAGCTGACCCACGGTCGCATTTCGCTCCATTACAATGGCATTGAATGGTGCACGTATCGTGCATTTATTAACATTATTCTTGGACAATGTGTATGCTGCTTTGGCATTCAGTTGGTTTGCATTACTGCGTGCATACTCACTTTCTAACCTGTTCATTTCTTGTTCAGAAATAGCATCTTGCTTGCGTAGCTTTTGTCCGCTTTCATAATTTGACTGGCTAAGCTGCGCACTGGCTTCGCTTGAAGCAACTTGTGCGGCTGCTTGTTGTAAACGATTTCTTTCATCACTGCAGTCAAGCTCGATTAACGCTGCGCCTTTTTTTACTGTATCACCAACACGTGCCCGAATAGTTTTTACAGGTGCGTTGAGTTGTGTGCTTATGATGGAGTCATTAATACTAATAACGTTAGCAGGGCGTTTAAATGTGTATTCAACCAGTAAGTCGGATAGGTTTTTAATCGTTACAGATGTGATTTTCTCGGGCGTAGCAATTTCTTCCTCGTTACAGGAGAGCAAAAAAATACTGCATAAGGTCAGACTTAGAAGTTTAGTGTTTGTTTTTAATCTCTGCATGTAACAAGCCTTGCGCTAATCGAATTGAAATATTGTCGCCTATACTAACATTTTTACTGGATTGTATAGTACTTCCCGTTTCATTTTGTGTAATTGAATAGCCCCTTTCTAGAGTGGCAAGCGGACTCACAGTATGTAATAAATCCATAACATGAACTAAATTTGTGCGGGCGTTTTCAACTTGCCTTTTTTGAGCAGCAAACAACAACTGTTTCTGTTGTGTGAATGCCGCATTTAGTGATTCTATTTTTGCTTTAGGCGATAAATTGTGTAGAGTCTGCACTTGGTTTTGTAAACGTTTTTCTATATTGAGTAAGCGGATTTGTAAGGCTTGTTGCAAGCGCTTTTCGCTGTCGTCCAGTTTTTGGCTTTTGTTTTGTAATTGTTGCATAGGCGATTGACCTAATAAACGCTTGTCTAGATAGTGGAGTTGCTGCTGCTTATGTTTGAGTAGCTCTATTAATATGTTATTTAACTGTTGCCACTTATACTGCAGTTCCATCGATAATGCGCCTTGCTCTGGTGAAGCGTATTCGGCAGCAGCAGATGGAGTCGGTGCACGCATATCGGCAACAAAGTCCGCGATCGTGAAGTCAATTTCATGACCTATTCCACTAATGACGGGAATAGTAAGCGCAGCTATATTTCTAGCTAAGGTTTCGCTATTGAATGCTTGCAAGTCTTCTTTTGAGCCTCCGCCTCGTACGAGTAATAGCGTATCGCACTCTTGTCGAGCGTGTGCTTTTTGTAAGGCCTGAATAATGGTAAGGTCAGCTGTATCGCCTTGCACACTACAAGGGTAAAGAATGACAGGGCATTGTGGAAATCGTTTGCTGAGAACATGTATGACATCTTGTACGGCAGCGGCGGTGGGTGAACTGATGATGCCAATGGATTTTGGTAATGATGGAATGGCTAACTTCTTATCATCGTTGAATAAGCCTTCATTTTGGAGCTTGAGTTTAAGCTCTTCAAAGGCGCGTTGTAATGCACCGTCTCCAGCTTCTTCCATATGTTCAACGATAAACTGATAGTCGCCTCTTGGTTCATATAAGCTTAAGCGCCCACGAACTAGAACCTGCATACCATTTTGCGGTGTAAAACGTAGTAAGCGGTTTTTATTACTAAACATAGCGGCACGAATTTGCGCCTGACTGTCTTTGAGTTGTAGGTACATATGCCCAGAGCGAGGCTGGCTAAAGTTTGATATTTCACCTTCTAACCACAAAAGTGGGAACTGACTTTGTAAACATTGTTGTACGGTGGCATTGAGTTCGGAAACGCTGTATATTGTTTTTTCTGTCATACCGGCATTATCTGTGAAGTTATGCTCAATAACAACTCAGGAAGTCTGACAAAACAATTAAAAATATACCGTGTTTAAAAAAGGAGACTCATGATGTCTACAACGGAATTTACAGATCTAGCAGGGCATTTATTCGAAGTTATCCCTACGCAAGGCAATGGCCATATTGGCTTTTTAAAGCAGTGTGAAGGGCGCCCAGACCTATATGAAGTGATTGATGATGAAGGTAAGTGCCGTTATTTCAAAGCTAAAGTTAATGGTAGTGGTTGTTATATTGAGGTTACTGGCGAGCTTGAAATGGTTTCAGATACTAAAATCGCATAGTTTAGGTTTACCCGCTCTTACTCTATAAGGTATAATGCTGTCGCTAATCAGGTAGGTGGTTAGCCATTCCAATGCTTTCCTCCGCTGAATACCCAAAAATACATTTTATTATCAAACTTAAAGGTTTTAGCGTATGAATATTGTTGGTGAAGCACTCACTTTCGATGATGTTCTCTTACAACCCTCTCATTCTACGGTTCTGCCCAAAGATGTAGATTTGTCTTGTCAGTTGACAAGAGATATTAAGCTTAATGCCCCGTTAGTGTCTGCAGCTATGGATACGGTTACAGAATCTCGTCTTGCGATTGCTTTAGCGAGTGAAGGCGGTATTGGTATTGTCCATAAAAATATGTCTATTGAAGAGCAGGCATATGAAGTTAGTAAGGTTAAAAAGCACGAAAGTGGCGTTGTTAAAGATCCAATTACGGTATCTCCTACGGCTACAGTAGGCGAAGTGATGGGCTTACGTCGTGAAAAAGGTATATCAGGTATGCCTGTTGTTGATAATAACAACCAATTGGTCGGTATTGTTACTAGCCGAGACCTCCGTTTTGAA
>JAHDBX010000028.1:7884-10491 GCA_020630145.1 Gammaproteobacteria bacterium
GCATTTTGAGCGCCCAATTACATCAATTATGACGCCTAAAGAGCGTTTGGTGACTGTACAAGAAGGTAGTTCACGTGAAGAGGCAATAGAGTTATTACATAAACACCGTATTGAAAAGGTGTTAGTGGTTAATGATGCTTTTGAATTAAGAGGCATGATTACAGTTCGCGATATTAAAAATTCTAAAACTCATCCTAATGCTTGTAAAGACTCTCAAGCACGCTTACGTGTAGGCGCTGCTGTGGGTGTCGGTGCGGGTACTGAAGAGCGTATTAGCGCATTAGTGGATGCAAGTGTCGATGTTATTGTGGTTGATACTGCTCACGGTCATTCACAAGGCGTATTGGATCGCGTTAAGTGGATTAAACAGCATTATCCTGATGTTCAGGTCATTGGTGGCAATATTGCTACAGGTGAAGCGGCGCTAGATTTGAAAAAAGCGGGTGCTGATGGTGTGAAAGTCGGTATAGGGCCGGGTTCAATTTGTACTACACGTATTGTTGCTGGTGTAGGTGTGCCACAAATATCAGCCGTTGATTTTGTTGCTACTGCACTTAAAGGCTCTGGCATACCGCTAATTGCTGATGGCGGGATTCGTTTTTCAGGTGATATTGCTAAGGCAATTGCCGCAGGTGCGCATTCAGTTATGTTAGGTAGCTTATTAGCTGGTACAGAAGAAGCGCCGGGTGAGATTGAATTATTTCAAGGCCGTTCATACAAATCGTATCGTGGTATGGGGTCTGTGGCAGCCATGAAGCAAGGTTCAAGTGATCGTTATTTTCAAGATGATGAAGATAGTAGCGAAAAACTAGTACCAGAAGGCATTGAAGGCCGTACAGCTTACAAAGGGCCGGTTAAAACTATTGTACATCAGATGTTAGGCGGTTTACGTTCAAGCATGGGGTATTGCGGAGCAAGTGATATTGAGAGCATGCGCGCTAATACCAAGTTTGTAAGAATTACAGGTGCCGGTATGCGTGAAAGCCATGTGCATGATGTGCAAATTACTAAAGAAGCACCTAACTATCGCTCTAGTACTTAGTGGCTGCTTGAATAAATAATACAAAAATACTTATTTACATTACTTTAAAGAATATATTAATCCTATGTCACAAGATATCCATTCGCAAAAGATACTCATTTTAGATTTTGGTTCTCAATTTACGCAACTTATTGCGCGTCGTGTACGAGAAGCAGGTGTTTATAGTGAGCTTTATAGCTGTGATTGTTCAGAGGATGATATACGTAAATTTAAACCCACAGGTATTATTTTGTCTGGCGGTCCTGAGTCAGTGAATGCTGATGAAACCTTAACTGCACCACAGTGCGTATTTGAGTTGGGTGTACCGGTTTTAGGTATTTGTTATGGCATGCAGACTATGGCCAAGCAATTGGGTGGCGAGGTGGAAGCTGCAGAGCACCGTGAATTTGGTTATGCAAAAGTGCGTGCCCGTGGCCATACGGATTTATTAAAAGATATTCAAGATCATGAAAATGAAGAAGGGCATGGTTTACTTGATGTATGGATGAGTCATGGCGACAAAGTTGTTGAGTTGCCGGTTGGTTTTAAAGTGATGGCCAGCACTGAAAATGCACCTTTAGCGGGTATGGCTAATGAAGAGCTAGGTTTTTACGGTGTGCAGTTTCATCCAGAAGTGACGCACACTAAACAAGGGCAAGCAATTATTAAACGCTTTGTAAAAGATATCTGTGGTTGTGAGGGTTTATGGACATCTGAAAATATTATTGAAAACTTAGTTGATGGTTTAAAGCAGCAAGTAGGTGATAAAGAAGTCTTGCTGGGTTTATCAGGTGGTGTAGACTCGTCTGTTGTTGCAGCCCTGTTACATAAAGCTATTGGTGACAAGTTGACTTGTGTGTTTGTTGATAACGGTTTGTTGCGCTTATATGAAGGTGACCAAGTGATGCAAACTTTCGCAGATAATATGGGCGTTAAGGTTATTCGTGTTGATGCAGAAGAACGTTTTTTGGCTGCACTGGAAAACCAAAAAGACCCTGAGAGAAAGCGTAAAATTATTGGTAAACTATTTATTGATATTTTTGAAGAAGAGTCAAACAAACTTAATGGCATTGAGTACTTGGCGCAGGGAACTATTTACCCAGATGTTATTGAATCAGCAGGCTCAAAAACAGGTAAGGCACACGTTATTAAATCCCATCACAATGTCGGCGGTTTGCCAGATTATATGAAGATGGAGCTGGTTGAGCCTTTGCGCGAATTGTTTAAAGATGAAGTGAGAAAGATAGGGGTTGAATTAGGCTTAGCTGAAAAAATGATTTATCGTCATCCTTTCCCTGGTCCCGGTTTAGGTGTGCGTATACTCGGTGAAGTGAAAAAAGAATATGCTGATCTCTTGCGTAAAGCGGATGCTATCTTTATGGAAGAACTGCATAACTTTGATTGGTATGACAAGGTGAGCCAAGCCTTTGCGGTATTTTTACCTGTTAAATCTGTTGGCGTGATGGGAGATGGCCGTAAATATGATTATGTCATCGCTATACGAGCTGTTCAAACGATTGATTTTATGACAGCGCATTGGGCTCACTTGCCGTATGATTTATTAGATGTGGTGTCGCGTAGAGTAA
>JAHDBX010000029.1 GCA_020630145.1 Gammaproteobacteria bacterium
TCTTTTTGTTTTGTGCGCTTTTTGTTTTAAATATATTTTATTGTTACGAGCAAAGTCTATTGTAAGAGTAGAGTATAAACAGCGTTGGTTTCTCCACTATCAAGACCGCAGTACTAAGTCAGCTGAACTTATTGATAAAACCGTTTATATGCCGTTTATGTTGTTTTTGTTATTTAAGGTTGATGGCAAAGTGGAGCGTGTCATTGTGCGTCGTAAAAATGTAGATACAGCGCAATATGATGCGCTGTATGTATATTTGAGCAGGCTTTGGAAGCCGTGAGGGCTTTAGCTTTACTTACTAGTATGTGTCCATACGCCATCCCAATTATCTCCAGGAGGGTTTTGGCGGTAATACATAATACGTTCCATATAGATTTGATATAGCTTGCGTTCAGGGTTTGAACGCGACAAAGAGAATATGGCTTGCTCTGCAGCATCCCAACTTTGTCTGCGGTACATTTCCAGAGCTTGTTTAAAATGGCGCACTTCTTTTTTAACGGCCGGGTCCAGTTCAATGCTAAAGCCTAGCGGTTCATATATTTTTGTAGGCTGTTCTTTGCCTTTTACACGTACCTGGTCTAGCTCAATATATTCAAACTCAGAAACAGTTTTCTTGGTGTTTTCGCCAACAATAATAGATACACCGTATTGTTTGGTTAAGCTTTCTAAGCGCGAGCCTAAGTTAACAGTATCACCCATTACGGTATAAGCGACGCGGAATTCAGACCCCATGTTGCCAACATTCATTTCGCCAGTGTTAATTCCTACACCCACTTTAATTTCTGGCCAGCCTCGTTTTTGGAAATCGGCTTGTTTTTCATCCAGTACTTTGATCATCTCAAGGCTAGCGAGCAAAGCATTTTTAGCATGGTTAGGGTCATTTAATGGCGCACCCCAAAATGCCATTACAGCATCGCCCATATATTTATCAATCGTGCCGCGATTTTTATGAATAACTTGGGTGATCGGTGTTAGAAATTCATTCATGAGTTGAGTCAGTTCTTTGGGATCTAAGCCTTCAGATATAGTTGTAAAGCCACGTACATCACTAAACAACACGGTCATTTCACGGCTTTCACCATCCATAGATATTTCTGTTGCATTTTCATCCATTTCACCCACAAGCTCAGGTGGAATATATTGACCGAACTGCTTGGCTAAAGCTCTTTTGCCGCGTGATTCAATTAAAAAGCCATAACTCATTTGTAAAACAAACAAACATAAAACTAAAGCAAGTGGGCTAGCAACAGGCATAACTAAGTTTTCAGCATGCCATAGATAGAAGTAGTCAAATAATACAATGGCTGCGAGAGTACCTACGGTAATAAAGATGCTGACTAAGGGCGACACAATCATAAGAAGCGCGATCATGACTCCGCCAATAAGCAAGTTAAGTAAAAACTCGTAGCCCAGTGAGTAGAAAGGTTTGTGCTTAATACGTCCATCAAGAATGCCAGCAACAATGTTGGCATGCACTTCAACACCGGGATAGTTTTTTTCAACCGGTGTTGAACGTAAATCTAGCAAGCCAGGTGCGGTTGTGCCTAATAAAACTATTTTGCCTTTCAAGGCTGCTTTATCAACTTTTTTATCTATCACATCAGAAGCAGGTATGTAATTAAAGCTACGCTGGCGACCTAAGTAGGGTACAAGTACCGAGGATTCTTCATCTACAGGTATGAGCTTGTCGTCTAATTTAATATATTCAATTTTATAGTCGTCTTTGTTCTTCTTTGTTTTGGTTTCACTAACAAATACAATATCAGGTGAGCCTAAGTGAGCTCGACTAACAGCTAAGGCTAATGATTCGTAAACTCGCCCCTTGTGCTTTTGTAATAAAGGTACTTTACGGAATATTCCGTCTTCAGAAACGCGAGGGTTGTCAAAAAAACCACTGCCAAAAGCGTTACTTTGCAAGGTGTCTAGGTTAGCGGTATAGCCAGCCGTATCGATGAGCGGCAGACGGCTATTCGTTGTTTTGTCTAGAGTAATACTTGCTTTGGGAAGTGAACCATAGGTAATTTGGTCAAAACCATTAAATACAAAGCCTAGTATCGTTTTGCGGTTGGCTAAGCTGTCAGCAAAAATTTCATCATATTCAAGAGAAGGGCGTAGGTTGTCGACTGCTTCTAAAAAGTCATCATTATCAAATAGTTCATTGCTAGCTAGTTGGTCTAGGGTATTAATACCTGATGACTCATCTTTTTCAGCAAAAATAACGTCAAAGCCGATAATGTCAATTTCATAGTGTTCAAATAAAGAATCCATCATTTCAGCAAGAACATTACGTGGCCATGGCCAGCGTCCAATGGCTTTAAGGCTTTTTTCATCTAAATCGACAATAACGACTTTGTCGTCTATTGTATCTGGCCTAGATATATTCAGGCGTGTGTCGTAAGCGATATTTTCTAAGGTATCTAAGAAGCTTAGGCGAACTCCCATAAAGCCGCTACAATGCATTAGAAAGACACTCAGCAAAAGTACGCTAATGATAATTCTTATGATTTTTTGGGTTTGCATGCGCTACCTTTAATTTTTTGTTATCACTTAACAAGCCGTTTTGTAATAGTTATATAATGTATGCGGAGTGTCAATACATATAGTGTGTAAGTATGAGTAAAAAACTATTATTAGGTGTAAATGTTGATCACGTCGCAACTTTACGTCAAGTTAGAGGTACAAGCTACCCTGACCCTGTTGAAGTGGCTTTATTGGCTGAAAAGGCCGGGGCTGATTATATCACCATGCATTTGCGTGAAGATAGGCGCCATATTCAAGCAGATGATGTGCTACGTCTAAAACAGTTGCAAACAACGTATTTAAACCTTGAGGTCGCAATTACTGATGAAATGCTAGATTTTGCAGTAGATGTCTCACCACAAGATTGTTGTTTGGTTCCAGAAAAACGTGAAGAATTAACGACTGAAGGCGGTTTGGATGTTGCTAATCAACTTGATCTTGTTAAAAAAGCGGTTGATAAGTTGCACAAGGCTAATATTCGCGTATCACTGTTTATTGATACAGATATTGATCAAATTCAAGCTGCAGCAGATTCTGGGGCAAAAGTGGTTGAGTTTCATACAGGTCATTATGCTGATGCTCCTGCCGAAGATAAAGAACGTTATCTTAATAACTTAACGGATGGCTTTGCATTAGCGGATAAGTTAGGTTTGTTGGTTAATGCTGGACATGGTTTAACTGTAGAAAATGTTAGCTCAGTAGCCCAAATAGAATATGTAAAAGAGTTGAATATTGGCCACTCTATTGTCGCTAGATCAGTTATGGTTGGAATTGAGCAAGCTGTGAGTGAGATACGAGAAGCGATGGGCTTAGGTTTCGTCAATTAATACTAATTTCAGCATCTATCTCGTTTAAAAGCTGGGTAATATCTTCTTGAATATTACTGACATTGTGTTTTTCTTTCTCAAGAGCGAGGTAGGCTGTTTTAGCTTTGTCTAGCAAGCTTCTTTGCTTAGGGCAATATTCTAGGCCGCCAACTAACCTATGTATACTTTGATAAAGTTTATTAAGCTCATTATTTTGAGCAAAGGTATGTATCTCATGTTTAAAGATGGGAAGTTGTTTCATTAGCATAGTCTGGATATCTATATCTTTCATATTGCCGTTAGCACTTTTTTCCTCAATAAAACCAATATTAGTATACTTAACTAGTTTTTCCATGATTATTTCAAAACTAACAGGTTTTAATAAAACTTCTTGTATGCCGTTGCTCACAGCTTTTTTATGGTTACTGCAAGCGCTGTCAGCAGTAATAGCAATTATAGGTGTATCAACTAAGTCTGGATATTGACTACGAATTTTGATGGCCAATTCAATGCCGCTAATATGAGGCATATGTAAATCAGTCAAAATAATGTTAGGTTTTATCTCTTCTAGGATATTTAATGCTTCAGAGCCACAAAATGCTGCGATCGTATGTACACCTAATTTTTGTAAATATTTTTCTAACAACATAACATTGATTTTGTTGTCATCAACAATGAGGGCTGTTACATGGTTTTCAGCCGTGTAGTTTTTGCTTTGGTCGTGGACTGGTTTGTCTTCTAATATGTTAATTAAAGAATTGAGGCGATATGTTCTTAGCGAGTTGTGTTGAAAGCCACATTCCCTAAATTTTCTATATGTTTCTTGGCTATAGAAAGAAAAGAAGCTAATACAGTTTTCATACATGTTTTCAGCTTGATTAAATGACTGAATAAAGTTATTAGCGGATGTTTCATGAGTGAACCCGCAGATAAGCGTTTTCCCATCAAATCGTTGCGCTTCAGCAAAGCTCAATTTGTTTACGTTACAACCTAATTGAATCAGTAGGTTTGATAGGTTCTGGTGGTGAGCACTATCTTCATCATAGTAATTTATTTCTAGACCATTTAAATTTGTATTGAGCTTACTACTCTCATATTGGGTAAGCAAAGATAGTGTAAAAGTAGAGCCAACGTTAGGCTCACTTTTTACATTAATTGAGCCATTAAGGTGTTTTGCCAAAAGTGAAGCTATGCTTAAGCCTAGGCCTGATCCGCCATATTTTCTACTGGTTGTCATATCTGCTTGTTCAAACATCTTAAATATATCTTTTTGATTTTCAGTTGCTATGCCTATCCCTGAATCTGATACATTGATTTTAATGCCACAGTTATTTTTGTTGATTATATTGCTAGATATTTCAATCTTTACATAGCCAGCCTCTGTAAATTTAATCGCATTTGAGAAAAGGTTGGTAATAATTTGTTCAAGTTTATGCTCATCGGTAAATATATATCTGGGTGTATTGGAATCAATATCAAAATATATATCAACATCTTTATTTTTCGAGTTAACTGAATAAAATGAGTGCAGTTTAGCAGCTAGTTCATAAATATCGACACGCGATATATCAATATTGATATGACCAGATTCTAATTTGGAAAAATCAAGTAGGTCATTGATTAGGCGAATTAACTTGTTGGAAGCATCATCAATATTTTGTATGCAAAGTTTATGTTCTTGCTTAATATCAGCTGATAAAAGTAACTCTGTAAACCCTATGATGCCATTGACAGGTGTTCGAATTTCATGACTAATGTTTGCCAGAAAGTTGGTTTTTGCGGCATTGGCCTTGTCAGCTTGTTCGCGAGCTACAATGAGTTTTTTGTTGCTTTGTACTATTTCTTGATTATATGTGTGTAGTTTATGTGTGGCTTTATCAATTTTTTCACGTAAATTACTTTCTGATACATTAATTGCACCAGCCATTTTTTCTATGCCTTCTCCAATACCACCAAATTTATCAACGAGTGCTTTATTGACTCGCGCATGTAAATTCCCAGACTCAATGTCGTATAGTGTTTGATCAATGTTTTCTATACCATCTACGACCTTTCTACTGAAACGTAAAGAACTGTATAGTGCAAATAAGTAAATGATGAATGTTATATAAAATCCGTAGCTTGCGGAAATATATTTTTTAAAGAAAAGATATTCGTTGTTTATTTCAAATTCAAGTCGACCTAGGTTTTGAGTATTTGCTTGTTGGTCCTCACTGTAGTCGAAAACTTCAATGGGTTCGATATTAATGTCTTTGGATAAGATTGCTTGTTCTTTTTGTAAGAATGCATAGAGAAAGTTGAATAAAGTATTGCCATCAACTTGGTGTATTGATTTTTCTGTGGAAAGCTTAATGTTTTTGGCGTTATATATGTTAATGGTATTGATAGCTGGGTTATTGCAAATAAGTTTTATTTGAGCACTTATGATGTCAAAGTTTCCTGTTAATACAGAGTACTCACTAGCTTTGCTGAGGTAGTCTGCGTAGGCGTTGATTTGTTTTAGTATGTTTTTCTCAGTATTGGGTGCTTGTATAAAAACGAAATAAATAGCAAATATCAATGAGATTAAGCTCATTGGTATTAGCGTGATGGCTAAAAGTGATTTATGTATTTTAGGTTTACTCACCGTTGGCTCTTTTTGATGTTGGTATTGAAAGGGCTTGTATTACTTGTTCGTTAAATGAAATGCTATAATATTTTGGGTGTTTAGATTTTAATATGTATTTTCTATTTGAAAAGTAACTATCAATGACTTCTTTTGTTTCTTCTGTTAAATTTTCTATTGAGCTATACACGCTTGCAACAGCTCCTGCTTTAACAAAACTTTTAGAAAAGCCAAAGATAGGCAGTTTGTTTCTGTAGCTCAATAAAAGTATCTGTCTAATGGTTTTGTTGTTGTATACAAGTTTGTCTTCAGTTGCAAGAATCGCATCATTTTTTTCTTTGATATGAGCAAACAGTTTAAATATTTCTTGGCTATTTTTTACGGTATATGAATTTATCGACATTGTATGGTTGTCAGCTGTTATGTTTTTAGTTGGGCTAGATGCGCTTTTAATAACAGCTATATTTTTTATGTTTGGGAAGTTTTCTTTCAGTAGAGCAAGTCTTCGGCTGTTGGGTTGATCAATATATATGGCGCCAATGTTGTTTTTCTGTCTGAGACTGTTTTTCGTTAATCGAGAAAATTCAAACGAAGGTATTAATGTACAAAGTATATCTCGATTTTTAACGGACTCGAGAACCATTTTGCATGCATCGTTGCCTAAAGCAATAAGAAATTGACCTTTGGAATTAAGTGTGTCTGTAAAATGTTTTATATTGATATTAGCAGTTGTTTTCTTTTTCAGTGAATTTGCAAAAGCGTTATGTAAACGTGACTCTTTATTGATTATCAGGGTTGCTATTTTTTCAGGTTCTGCAAAGGTGAGATTGCAATTCATAACTGTAAGCATCAGCAGTAATAGCTTACGTCCTTTTTTCATGCCAATATGTATTCCTTTTAAAAACATAGTGTTTAAAAGTTAAAGCCTATCTCGATATTGAATAGCTTTTCAACATGATTTCTTGTGTTATATTCTCTATCCTTATTAAGTAATTTGTTGGCAGAAAGACTTAACCATCTTTTATCTATACCAGAAGTTTGGTATTTGTAAAAAATATTCAAGTAAGTGAAATCGTTTGTAAGGCCTGCATCTAACATGCGAACATCGCTATAGTGGTGCAATGTACTGCTTAAAGTTGTCATGTTCCTGTTGTACATAAGATAGAAAAAGAAGATATTTTCAGGCACAGCTTCGGTGTATTCATCTCCAATATCATTGCCTGAAGCTTTTATTTTTGAGTAGCCTGTGGCTACACGGTAATGTTTAAATCGTCTGTCAAAAGAAACCTCATAGCCTGTTGTTTCTAATGAGTCTGTATTGCTGAAGTCTATAGGGCTTGTTTCAGGTGATGAAATTAAATTTTTGATTTTATTAGAAAATATTTTCGCATCAAAATTATAATGGTCTTTTATTGAGTGTAGTTGATAAGCTAATTCGTTAGACCTTATGACTTCTCTTTTTAACCCTCCAGAACTTAACCATATCTGTATGGGTATGTCAGAGGTACCTATTAATGATTGTATTAATGCATTATTGCTGCTATTTAGTTCTAAATTGCCTTGGTAATCTGAAAACTCCTCTAAGCCAATAGGTGAACGTGATGCTTTAGAGTAGGTGTAGCGGATAGATCTATTTTGGCTAAGCCGATATAAGATGCTAGCCTTAGGCATGCTGTCTGACCCTGTTATTTCATTGTCTTCTAGCATTATGCCAAGGTTAAATAAAAATTTATCCTGTTGGTATTCGCCATTATAAAAAACTCTGTGTTGTGTCGTGCTGATGGGCTGGTCTCTATTGAAATACTGTTTTATGTTTTGTTCATCATAACGTGTGCTTATGCCTGTGATATATCGGTATTTGTCATTGATACCTCTGTGAGGTTGGTAGGTTAGTTCTATTTCCTGCTTTACCGTAAAGATAGAGTAATCAAGGTTGTTGAATGCACCTATAGAGCTATCTAGTAGGTTGTCGCTATAAGGGCTTGTATCTATGCTGTTGAATTCGAGCAATTCTCTAAGTGATACATCAACACTGTATATATCATCACTGGTGTTTTTATCATAAAAGTACTGTAGCGATAGTACATCGCCATTTGCATTGCTTTTTTCCCATTTTATACGTGAAAAATAGTTTTCTATATCTGTATCCCTGATGATATCAAGGCTTTGATCATTGCCAACTTCCCTTAAACCATTGATGTAGCCACTTTCAATAGTAATGGTATTTTCTGCTGTAGGCTTGTAGTTGTATGTTGCATATATCTTATTGCTACTTTGGGCGTCGTTGCGAGAGTCAAAACCATCATCAGTTTTACGTGACAAAGTAAAAGCGTAATTCCAGTCTTCGCCTAGTAAGGCTTGGTTGATATAAGTTTCCGTGTAGTTATTGTTGCCAATTTTAGTATGTATATTCGATTTGCTTGATGAAACAGCCTGTTTAGTTGTAATACTGATAACGCCATTAAAGGAATTGGAGCCGTAAAGTGCTGAGTTAGGGCCACGGATAACTTCAATGCGTTCGATATCATGTACGCCAAATGGTATGTCAGCCCAAAATACGCCGCTGAATAGTGGAGAGTAAATAGGCCTGCCGTTGATGAGTACCTGCAAATGCCTTGCGTATTCATGACCTAGGCCATGATAGGTTGCGACGGGTGAATTACCATCGGCATAGCCAACAACAAAGCCAGGTACTAAGCGTAAAAGTTCAGGTATATCGTTGGCGCCAGAAGCACTTATCATTTCTTGATCGATAATGGTAACAGACGATGTTGCTTCTATTAGCGGTTGTTCTAACCTTGATGCTGATAATACAACGGGTAAGTCTTCAAAGTAGTAGTCTTCGTTAATGCTTTCTGCCCAGCTTATACTAGGGAGTAAAAAGGATAGCAATGTCAGTTGTAAACGGCGCATTTACGTTCTCATAAATTAGTTACAGCGGCTTCTGGTTGCTATAATAATCAATTTATTGGTATCGTACAGATATTTTCATATCTTTGTGATTTCACACATAGCAATTAGGTTTTAAATGATGTCTTTTGAAACAATAGAAAACCATGTTGGTAATACGCCGTTGGTAAAAATGCAGCGAATGGTAAATATTGGTAGCAATACTCTTTTACTAAAGCTCGAAGGCAATAACCCGGCTGGCTCTGTTAAAGATAGGCCGGCATTTTCAATGATTTCGCGAGCAGAGCGGCGTGGTGATATTAAACCTGGTGACACTTTGATTGAGGCTACAAGTGGTAATACGGGTATTGCTTTGGCAATGGTTGCGGCTATGCGAGGTTATAAAATGGTGCTAATTATGCCTGAGAATGCCAGTGCTGAACGAACTGCTGTTATGCAGGCATATGGTGCAGAAATTATTCATGTGAGCAAAGAAGCCAGCATGATGGGCGCTCGTGACTTAGCTTTGGAGATGGAAGAAGAGGGCAAGGGCATTGTTTTAAACCAGTTTGCAAACGCTGATAACCCTTTAGCGCACTATGAAACGACTGGCCCTGAAATATGGCGTGATACCCAGGGTAAAATTACGCACTTTGTCAGCTCAATGGGCACAACAGGAACGATAGTCGGTACGTCTAGGTATTTAAAAGAGCAATGTTCCGATGTACAGATAATTGGCGTTCAACCAACGGATGGCTCGGTGATCTCAGGTATTCGCCGTTGGCCACCAGAGTATGTGCCTAGCATTTTCACAGACGACAATATTGATCAAGTTATCGATGTTAGCCAGCAAGATGCTGAAGATTATTCCAGGCGATTGGCCAGACAAGAGGGTATTTTTTGCGGTATTTCTTCCGGCGGTGCTGTTGCTGCTGCACTAAGTCTAATGAAAGATTTAGATAATGCTGTGGTTGTAACGATTATTTGTGATAGAGGTGATCGCTATGTTTCAACCGGTGTTTTTAACTGAGTAAGTTAGGTGCTGCTTTTACACATCATAAAAAAAGCCGCTTTAAAGCGGCTTTTTTTATGATGTGCATTAAGCTTGCCTTACGATAAGAAAAACTCCATTTTAACGCTGGCAACTTCAATAATGTCATGATCGTTAAGTGCGGTTGCTTGAGTGCCTATAGAGGCACCATTAATAATAGGCGTTTGGTTATTAGGGCCGCCTTCAACATGAATAACGAAGTAGCCTTGAGGCCTACGAGTAATAGCTGCAACTTGAGTGCCCGGTTTGCCTATTGTTGTCAATGCTTTGGAAAGAGTAAGCTCTTTACCAGCATTGGCACCAGAAAGTATCTGTAAGCGACCTGCTTGACCTGCGGATGGCGCGGTAGCTTTTTTCGACTCTTCCTGAACAATTTTATTGACG
>JAHDBX010000030.1 GCA_020630145.1 Gammaproteobacteria bacterium
CGACCTTAGAAAGACCCCGTAACCGTTTATCATTAGCTCAAGACCCCGAATACAACCGTTTACGTTCGGAAGTTTTAAAATTTTTATATGAAAAACAACGTAAAGTTGAAAATATTAAAACTGAAAAAAAAACAAGTAAACAGATTAAAGCAGCATAAATTTTATATGATAAAAATAAAAAAGGTGTTTTAACAACACCTTTTTTATAAACATACTATATTCGAATAAAAGGTAATAACTTGCCATACCCTGAAGATTTTACAGTAGGTAAACTCCAAGATTGTTGAACTATAGACGTATAAACCAGCTTGAAATCAACTTTATATACTAAATCACCATTAACTAAATTCGTTAGTGATGGTTGCTCACCATAAAAGCCTCCTTTTACTTTGCCACCCATTATAAAGTGTGGTGCAGCCGTACCATGATCAGTGCCTCGACTAGCATTCTCTTGAGCGCGGCGACCAAACTCTGAATATGTCATTACTACAACATCATCCCAAAGACTCTGTTCTTGCAGAGCCGAACGGAAAGCAGCCAAGCCATCACCTAGAGTTTGTAATAACTTTTTATGTTGCCATTGTTGTCCAGCATGCGTATCAAAGCTGCCTAAGCTAAGTTTATAAACTGGCACGTTTACGCCTGCTGCCATAATAGAGGCAATCGTTTTTAAATCTCGAGAAAATGATGTTTTAGGGAATGATGCTTTTATATTTTTTGCTGACTTAACTTTTAGAGCAAGTTGTTCAGCTGACAACGCAATTGATGATTGCACTTTTTGAATATGTTGCAAGGCCGAGTTATTCAATGAGTTACTTGTTTTATTAAGTTTCCTGGCACCTTGTAAAAATTTTTCTACATCATTAATAATAATGGCATTATCTGTTCCTGACAAAGGGCCTAAGTCATTATCAACAACTATTGCATTTATATCAACCGGCATGGTTTGAGCTAATAAATGTTTAGCTAGCCACCCTTCCGTTGCATAGTCTTCACTTTGAGATGCAGTTTCCCATATCTCTATAGAACGAAAATGTGACCTATTTGGATTTTCATACCCCACCCCATTTACTATTGCAATATCATTACCTTTCCATGCAGGCAAAATAGATTGTAAAGCTGGGTGAAAACCTAGCTTATTACTAAGTTGTAACACCTCGTCTTTTGGTATAGCGATATTGGGCCTAAGTTTATAATACTCAGGATCAGAGTATGGAATAACTGTATTTAAACCGTCATTGCCGCCTTGTAATTCTACTAAGATGATCGTTTTTTGCTTTTTAGTATTAGCATAAACTAACTGTGGACAATATGCTAAAACTGGCACGCCAGAAAGAAATTTTATAAAATCACGTCTTAACATATTCACTCTCTTATTTAAGTTGATATGCGGGTTGTAATACTATTTTTCGCGTGGCGCGTAACCAGTCTTGCTGAGTGGCAATAATCTCTCTGTTATTGCTTTCTAGAATGGGTAACAACAGGGCTTGTAAGTCATCATAACTTATTTTTTTAATGTCTTGGTCTGCAGCATTCATCATGTTAATATTTTTCGAGCGCATTTTTTCACTTGATTTTTCCATTGCTCGTAAACCACGATTTAAATATTGTTGGCGCAATAAAAGCGTATTACTGGTTATCCAATTTTTTCCACCTGGCCAACCTTTTACATTAGGTGGGTCAAAGATATCTTGCCCTATCTGCTTGGATGCCTTAGGTAAAATATTTGCATCATTAAGCGGAAGGCTAAACTGTTTAAAAAAACCAACTAAAAAATCAACAGGCGATTTAATCAAACTGCCACGATTTTTTTCATCCAGAAAACCAGCCGAATTGAGCATAGCTAACAGCCAAGGCTTAATTTCATAGCTTGCTTGCCGCAAAACATTAGCCAAGCGATGACTTTCTTTTTTTGTTGCAGCACTATTGATATCGTCAGATACAAGCGCACGCCAGAGTTTTTCTGTTAAAAACAAGGCAGTCTGTGGGTCTGATAATAATACATTTATAATATCGTCCCCGTCTAAATTACCCGAACGCCCCATAAATGTTTTAACACTATTATCATGCTGTTTCTTTTTAAAAACAAACTCTGCATTTTTACTAATGCCCCAACCAGTAAAAGCTTTGGCTGCAGCTTTAATATCGCTTTCAGTATAATGCCCTTCGCCTAATGTGAAGAGTTCTAACAACTCTCGGGCAAAATTTTCGTTTGGTTTTTTCTTTCTGTTACTTCTATTATCTAGATAAACAAGCATTGCTGGATCTTTAGCAATAGCTTGCAATAGCACTGCAAAGTTGCCCATAGCATGCTGACGTAATAACTCATTCTGTTTATACAGTAACAAGGGAGATTTTACTTTTTGCAACGAAGATGTAAAATGATTGTGCCAAAATAATGTCATCCATTCATTGACGGGATTAGCTGTCTGTATCATCTCTCGATACCACCACGTTTTTAATTCCCCGGACTGTTCACGCAGTTTTTTACGTACTGTTTTTTTTTGTTCCTGACTCATACTTTTGTTTACACGTAACAAAGCATCTTTAGTCCAACTAGGTGGTGGCGTAATTGGATTAGTATTTGACTGGCTTAGCAAGCCCTGTATAAACTGATTATATGGTTGCTGAGTATACTTCGGCAGTTCATCGACACTAACACTAAAAGCCACTCTACCTAAGACGTGTTTTGCTAGTGATATATCTACATATTTAGGTGCAGCCGTCACTGTCAAACTAATAAATAATAAACTCACTAATAAGTATTTATACAAAACTATAGCCTTTATGGTTACCTTGTCTATTATAACGGCCAACTAAAGCATTACGTTGACAAGCTTATTAATCGATATACTTTTCTCTTTGTTTATAAGGCACCTGAATCGCTCCTGATTCTTTCGAACTTATATGCTGTATATAGTGCTCCATAAAATGCTGTGTCACACTTAAGTTTTTTAGGTTATCCGAAAAAGAATCTAGCGATATCTCACTAGCTTGCTCCTGAGGTAAATACGCATAATATTGGTCTTTCAATAAAGTTAGCTGTTCACCAAAATGTTGGTAACGTCCATGAATGGAGTCTAACAAGGTTACACAAGGAACAAGTGGCACAACATCATTTTCATCAACAACCCGTGTTAAGGGCAAGAACTTATATTTTTCTACGCCTTTTGTGTTAGTCACTTTAGGCTGACCAAAATTAACGGAATTTGCCAAGGTATAGCCATCCTTATGCAGATACATCATTAATATAGTACTTATCGCAGCACCAAGTGAATGTCCAGTTAGGACTATTTCCTTGCTTTTATCTAAATATTGAAGCAGGCTTTTATAAACAATAGCACTGTCTTTATTAAAACCATCATGTAAATAAACACCTAGGTCACTATTCTTAGTCTGCAAATATTCAGCATCTTCAACTGCATTTATCTTATTGGCTGTACCACGAATTGCCACAATTTGCTGGTTCTCGCTAGCATTATCTTCAATAAAGTACTGAACATCTATATCTGTCAGTTCAATAACATGCGTAACCTTAGAGTAAGTAGCTCGAATATCAGCTTCTGACTTATATGTAGCCGCTGCCCTCCCTGAAAACCACGTTAACTGATTGATATTAAAGTCTTTTTCAACCATTTCAAGACTATTATTATTTATTGCCATAAGTAAAAACACACAATTAATTTAAAAACTCGATATAAGACACATGCCCTTTAATTATTATTAACGAGGACACAAAATTAATATAGTGTTATTATGATTCATTGTAAAACGATTTTGTATAATTGTTGAAATTGGAAGTTAACTAAATGAAGCGTATTGCTTTTCCATACCAACAATTTTTACCTAGTAAGGTATTGATTAATTTAATCTTGTTTATTAAATTAATATTGCTCGTACCTAGTGCATATGCATTAGAACACATTGAGGTGACTGGTACTGAAAATGGTCTTCGCCTTGGTGAAAATTTTGAAATATGGCATGACCCTACTGGTAAAACTAGCCTTGTTGACGCACGGTTAGCACTTGCCGACCAAAATTTTGGTAAGCTTAAATCGAAAGGCTCAACGGGCTTGAAGCCTGGCTCTTTCTGGTCACACTTTTATATTAAAAACACCTCAAACCAAGCTATTGAGTTAGACATTGAATATGTTGACCATCAACTTATATCGCTGCAGGCTTATCAAGGTGTTGCAAATAGTCCGGCAGAATTTAGTAAAATAAGTGACCTCGCCTTATACAATGCGTTTTCTGAAAGACAAATAGCCCACCATCGCTTTGTTTTTCCAACCATTATTCCGGCTAATGCCACTGCCGAGTATTTTGTTAAATATAATTCTGATAAAGCAGGTTATATTTTTCCAGACTTACGAATATGGCACCCCGATAATTTGCGCGTAGCTCAAAGTTTAGAAACGGGCTTAACAGCCTTTTTACTAGGCGGCCTATTCCTAATGTCTTTATTTACTTTGGTTTCAGGTATTACGGCGAAAGGCTGGGTATTTTATTCATACTCTATATATGCATTTGCCAAACTAGTAGCCTGGTGCACAATACTTGGCTACACACACCAATTTATATTAAGAGATAACTTTCACTGGAGCTATATGTCACTTGGCGGAGCATTTGCCATATTCTCAGGCTTATTCTTTGCCAGAGTATTTTTGCAAACACGTCGTTTCACCAAAAAGCTCGACTACATTCTGCTATTTATGATGGCCAATGCGGCTGTTTTATTTGTATCAGCCTTATTCAAAATTACAGCTGTATCCATACTCTCTATAACCTTAGCTTTGCTCCTTTATCCACTTGTTCCAATCATTGGTATTATTCGTTGGAGACAAGGTTCTATAGAAGCTTTAATTTTTTCATTAGCCTGGTTATTTTTAGCAACCGGTTTAGTCTTACAAGCGTTACGAGACCTCGGCTATATAGAGCACAACTTTATTAATTACTATTGGCCACCTGTTTTCTCCTTTATGGAAATTTTAGTCGCTATGATTGCTATAGGCTTTAGAATCAATAGTTTTAGAAACGAAAAAGAGAAAGCAGAAAAAGAAGCACATACTGATGAATTAACAGGTATTAACAATAGGCGTTCTTTCTTTTTAAATGCGGAAGAACTCTTTGCAAAATTTAAGAATCGTTCTCACCCATTCAGTGTACTGATGTTTGACATAGACCATTTTAAACTCATTAACGATGAATATGGTCATGCAGCAGGTGACAAAGTACTACAAGTATTCTCTGAATTTATCATGAGTAAGATTCGTGATGAAGATATCTTCGGGCGCTTAGGCGGTGAAGAATTTGCATTAATTGTCAGTAACTCTGAAAAAGATGCCGTTGCACAAATGGCTGACAGACTGCGTAATGATATCAGTGAACTTGAAGTCAAACATTGTCACAACACGATTAAAATTACGGTGAGTATTGGTGTTGCTCATTTAGACAACGAACAACACCTAGATGAATTAGTTAGCCGTGCCGACAAAGCCCTATACCATGCAAAATCCATGGGACGAAATCGCCTAGAATTGGCTTTATAAAAACTAACTTATATTACTCACAAACACTCTTCTCTTCTTTACCATCAACCGGTCTAAACATACTATCGAAGCACCGCGGCAAAGGCCATTTAGATTTACTGATATTGACCATCTTCGCGTTATCGCATGCTTGGCTATCATTCAAGCACCAATCATCAGGGTAGACTGTCTTAGCCTGATTTTTACCGTGTCTAAATGCTGAAACGGCATGATAAACCAATCGGCGCGCTCTGTTTAAACTCCCTTGTGGCAACCAATCACCCACACCATTCCATGGGTTCATAGACAAGTTTTCACAGAATTGCATTTGCGCTTCTGAGGTAAAATTTTGTGGTGGAATTTGTAGCCTTGCAATAGGTATAAAAGGTGATTCTTTTTCTGACCAGATAGCCGCTGCATTATCTAAAGGCATATTGGCGCCAGCTACTTTAGGCTGCACCATAAAATCAAAGCACGCGCCTTGAGTAGATAATTTTTCTTGCATAATATCAGTCAAATAATCAAAGTCATCTTTATTAGGCTTTTCGTTAAATAACATACCTTCACATACTCGCGTAGAAAACTTCACATTCGTATCACCTAACTGATAAGGTAACATTGAAAAATACTGCGAATCCAAAGGTGTATCTATCTTTTTCGATACGGTTTGAACTGCACGATACAGCAAGCGCGGATGGAAGCGTGGTGGGAAAAGACTAATAAACCATTTCGTACGCTGCAATTTTGATAGGTAATGTAAGTCTTCAACATAGTCGTAAATATTACGATTAAAGAAAGCGGGGGTGTTCGTCATAATAAAATCTTGCACGGGCGGCCCAGCAAGCTCAGGTGCAATTTTTGCACCCTCAACACCCATAACTTTTATCGCCATACCTCGCGCATCAGGCTTTTTATCTGACTGCACTACCATGTCGCCATTAGAAAAACGTATCCATGCTAAATAGGTTTTACCAGGCTCTGAAAATATACTGTGTTGAAAACGTGGATGT
This sequence comes from Gammaproteobacteria bacterium, assembly GCA_020630145.1. Classification (GTDB taxonomy): domain Bacteria; phylum Pseudomonadota; class Gammaproteobacteria; order HTCC5015; family HTCC5015; genus JAHDBX01. The sequence continues at coordinate 6,539 of JAHDBX010000030.1, forward strand.
ATATCACCATTCACTGAGAACTCAGCGCGCAAACAACCCGTTGCTTTTGCATGCGCATCACGTCGGTAAGGCAAGCCATTAATTTTTTCTGCTGCTCTAGAGACTTGTTTAGCAAGCTTAATAGATTTTATTACGGCTTCTTTTTCTTGTTCAGAAACAGTGACACCTTCTTTAGCAAAGTCTATTTCATTAATTAGGTCTTCTATACTTTTACCTTGCGCATAGACAAAAGACATATTCAAAGCCAAGAGGCTTATTATTATTTTGCTTATTTTCATAATTGACCACCTTGTTTTTTCTCTGCTATATGAGAAAGAATATCTTTACTTGAACGCGCATGCACATCTACGCATGCTTGCAAACCTGAGGTATCAGTAATTGGCTTGCTGTAGTTATCCCAGTTTAAGGGGTCACCACCTAAACGTTCTGAAAAATCAGGGTTGCCCATCACTTTTATATATTCCAATATATCCAAGCGCTGATTCTCACTAAGTAAATCACCAATACGACCGGGTACATCTTCATTCGTAAACAAATGACCCGTATTATGATTTCCTGCTATAGACGTATCATGTAAAAAACTACCTGTGGCATTATCAGTTCTATAACCTAATTTCTCAGGATCATATTCGCGATTACCCACATAAAATGTTTTCGGTCTCACGTTATGTGGCGACAGCAAATCATAGATACTAGGCACAGATCCATTATGTAAAAACGGTGCAGTTGCCCACACACCATGCAAGGGCCTAGATTTGTATGCACGCTTATTTTCTATACGAAATGGAACATTTAGACCATCGTAATCTGGAATTTGCTTACCTTTAATATCCCAGCGTTGGTACATAGTTGGCACTAAGCGATTTAATAAAACCTGTAAACCATCACCAGCATTGACAGGTGGCGCACCGGGCAAAATAACACTGGCATCATACTTATTGTCCATGTAGTTATCGGCCAACTTAGGGTCCGTACCAATCGTGTCAGTGCTTATCCAAGGTATAGCCCATATTGTTTCACGCCAATCAGGGCGATAGTACTGACCATCTTTGTCAACGACATCACCGGCCATATCCCACTCAACATTTACATTAATTTGCTTAGCAGGATTTTGCCCTTTTTCACTGGCAACAGGCCAATCATATGTTTTTGATTTATGCGGCCCATGGCAAAATGCACATTGGTCAGCAAATAAGTCTTTACCGCGTGTCGCACGTTGAATATCAATTTTACCCAGTACATCTTCGGGCCACTTCGGCGGCTTTAAGTCACGTAAAATAGTTTCAACACAATGCATGCCTTCTATATCAACCACCGTTTCACCAAACTCACCAGCAGGCAAAAGTTTACCTTCAGCATCAACCAGCTTGATAGGTGCTAACACACCCAAGCTTTCACCCACGTTACGTGCCATTGCTTGATTCGTAAAACCGGTATATTGCACCCAATCAAAACGCCATATATCCCAGATAAAGGGGTAACTTGCTGGAGCATCAGCCTTATGGTAGTTTTCTGGTTTATCTAAGTCATAGCCAAACACCACATTAGCGATACGCCCTACTGCATCAGTACGACCTCGCCCTTCTTCTACAGGGTATAGCTTTGGCGCACCAGCAGTACTCATAAAACGCTTTAAGTTACCTGCAAACGTCCATAACTCTTTACGTAAAGCTTTGCGCTTTTGTTTATCATCGCCTACCAAACGCGTTGCAAAACGATCCCACTTAAATGGATTTAACAATGTTTCAAAGGTCGTTATGCCTAAAGTGGTAATAAACTCTCCACGTTTAGCCGTTGAAATACTTTGCACAGATTGACCACCATCAATACGCAAAGCCGTGCCTTTATAATGCAGCTCACCGGTATGACACATTGCACAGCCTAAATCTAAACGCTCTTTACCAGAAACAGGATCTATATGGCGACTCATACCAACGGGTAAGTTGCCTTTATTGAAAGGACTAGCATGTTGTCCAGGGTCAACAACAAAGCCCCAGCCGCGCATATTTGATTCTGCCGTTAGCAAGTCTCGCGATAAAGGTAATTCAAAATTAATCAGCCATTCATAATATAGACCTAATAACTCCGTACCTTGTGGCGTATAGTAAAAATTTTGACGGTCTTTTTCGTCCCAACCTTCATTTAAATACTTAACCTGGTATATATTTTCTTTTGTGAGATTAGGGCTAACAAACTGTACAGCCTTAATATATACAACAGCCGATATCGCAACAAATATTAATAAAACTCGAAACCAACGCGGGCCTATTGAAAACCATAAACCTTTTAAGGCTTTTAAAATAAGAACTAAACGCCTAAATAAAATTTTTAATAGCTTAAAAGGAAAAATAAATATTTTGTGCAGTATAGAAAAAAACCATACGCCATAATGCATAAAGGCTTTTTTACTGAATAGTTTGTTGAATATACTCATGAACGGCCTAACTTTTTATTATGTTAAGCCATTCATAATACTATGATTAAATAGTTTTTTAAAAGTATTAGTTACAAAAGGATGCAAATTAACCACATAAATACCATCTTGCATTTATGCAACATCGGTTTTTCAGCTAAGCTTTTAAGCCTAATGCGCTTGCGTGATAACGTAAATGCTCTTCAATAAATGTAGCAACAAAGAAATAGCCATGATCATAACCTGCTTGCATGCGCAAGGTTAAGGGATAGTCAGCTGCCGCACATGCCTCACGTAAAGCTTCCGGACGCAAACCTTCAATCATCTCATCTTTATCACCTTGATCAACGAGCAAAGGCAGTTTTTCTTTAGCATTGGCGACTAATAAACTCGCGTCATACTGCGCCCATGTAGATTTGTCTTTACCAAGGTAGGTTGAGAATCTGTATTCGCCTCGCTCTGTCCCGGTAGGGTTACTAATGGGAGCAAAAGCCGATACAGAGCAATATTTACCCGGGTTTTTTAAGGCAACAGTAATCGCGCCATGCCCACCCATGGAGTGGCCACTAATGCTACATTTATCACTTAGCGTAAAATTAGCATTAATGAGTTGCGGCAACTCATCTACCACATAATCATACATTTGATAATGTTTGTTCCAGGGCGCTTCTGTTGCATTTAAATAAAACCCAGCTCCAGTGCCAATATCTATTTCATCATCTTCTGTTGCAATACCTGTATTACGCGGGCTTGTATCAGGACATACAATCGCTAAACCTAACTCTGCCGCTATACGTTGCGCACCCGCTTTTTGCATAAAATTTTCATCGGTACAGGTTAAACCTGATAACCAATATAAAACCGGTACAGGCCCTTTTTCAGCTTGCGGCGGCAAATAAATAGCAAAAATCATGCTGCTATCTAAACATGTTGACTGGTGACGATAACGTTTAAGCCAGCCACCAAAACTACGCGATTGAGAAACTAATTCCATCAAAAAAACCTTTTATAAAATATTAATAAATAACGACTGAACGAATACTTTTACCGGCATGCATTAAATCAAATGCCGAATTAA
>JAHDBX010000031.1 GCA_020630145.1 Gammaproteobacteria bacterium
ACGAAGCGTAAGTGTGAAATAACGAGTTGACGAGCAGCATCGAGGTCGCCGTCTTCGGTAAGCTGCTTGGCAAGAAACTGTTCTTGCTCTGCGCTAATTACTGGAATAGCGCTAACTTGCGCCATATACGCGTCTACTGTCTCATTAGACAGTGCGATAGGTGCTAAGTCATAATTGTTTGCTATTGCCGTACTCATAAATTCTCCAAAGTTTATATCGTCCTTGAATGCTTATATTTTAGCATAATTTTATATTTTTTAATACTAAACGCTATGAGCATAGTTTTTGTCAATAGTTCAACCTTTACGGTCTTTTTTTAGCGTGTTGTTAATAACAATATAGGGTGTTATCTTGCGCTTTCAAGTCATGGATTAAACGGTAGTAATGTAGTGCAAAGCCTTTCAAAAGACCATCTATTTTCAGTAAATGACCAATATTCTTCTTTATTTGAGTTGGTTGATGCTGAAAATGGCGCATATTTAAGCAAAGTGTTGTTTTGTAGCCCTTTTGTGGCTGATTTATGGTTGGCAAACCCTCGTTGGTGCCAGGATTTTTTTGCTTCAGAAAAGGTGCCGGACTGGTGTATAGCTGATATTGGTTATGAAAATGGTGCTGATGAGGCAGGTTTTATGCGTCAACTTAGGCGCTGGCGTATGCGGCATATGGCAACTATTGCTGCCCGCGATTTACTTGCTATTGATAGCGAAGAGCAAGCTTGCCTATATCTTAGCCAGTTGGCAGATAAAGCTATTATTGCGGCTCAAGAATATGCTATTGAAACAACCTTGTTGCAGCCGAAGTATGCCGGCAAAACGCCAAAAGCGCTTATGCCGTCACTAATGACGGTAGGTATGGGGAAGCTGGGTGGCTATGAGCTTAACTACTCCTCTGATATTGATATTATATTTTTTTATGAAGACGCTGTTGCGCCAACACCGGGTGTTGAGTGGCCAGTATTTTTTACTCTAGTGGCACAAAAAATCATTAAGTACATAGGTGCGCAAACTGAAGACGGTTTTGTTTTCAGGGTTGATGTGCGCTTGCGCCCTTTTGGTGATAGCGGTGCTTTAGTATTGAGCTTGGCTGCAGCGGAAAATTATTACACCACACACGGTCGAGATTGGGAGCGTTACGCTCTAATTAAGGCGCGTATTATTACTGGTACAGTACAAGCTAAAGATGCTTTGTCGGCGTTGCTTATCCCTTTTGTATATAGGCGTTACTTAGACTTTAGTGCCTTAAACGCATTGCGTGATTTAAAGGCACGTATTGTAAGTGGTTATTCAGAAAACAAGATCAAAGATCATATTAAGTTGGGCCGTGGTGGCATTCGTGAAGTAGAGTTTTTATTTCAACTATGGCAATTAACATACGGTGGCAAAGAATTTGATTTGCGAACAACGAGCTTGGTGCAAGCGGCTAATGTGGTCGTAAAGCAGGGCTTGTTAGACGAGATCGTTGTTGAGAGTTTGTTGAATGCATACTGGTTTTTACGCAAAGCCGAAAATAGTGTACAGATTATGCGCGATCAGCAAGTGCATAGTTTACCTACCACCGATGACGATAAGGCTAAATTAACGGCCGCTATGGGGTTTGAACATTATGATGACTTTTTGTCTGTATTACAGCGTCACCAAGACCATGTTATTCAGCATTTTGACTTGCTGCTTTATGTTGATGATGTAAGTGATAATGGCATCGAGCAGTGTAAGTTGATTTGGTTAAGTACAGATAATGCTGAGGCAACAGCTATAGCCCAAAAAGTGGGGTACTTGCAGCCAGAGCTAGTTGTTGAGCATTTATTGTTGTTGAAAAATGCTTCAGCTGTACGCCGTATGAGTGAAACAGCTAAAGTGCGTTTAGATGAATTTATTCCAGTGCTACTTAAACACTTACTTGAGGTGGATGATTACCATGAACAAGCACTGACTCTATGGAAACGCTTACAACTTTTCTTGAAGCAGATTGCTTTACGTTCCACCTATTTTGTGATGTTAACGGAGCGGCCAAAAGCATTAATACGCTTGCTTAACTTAATGGTCAGAAGTGCTTGGATAGCTGACAGTATCAGCCAGTATCCAGCCATGTTAGATACCTTGCTTGACCCGGTTGAACTTGATCAATTTTCAAAGCTGGCTTTAGATAGTATGTTGCAAGATGGCTTAAATCATGCAGATGATATGGAAATGCAAATGCAGGAAATGCGTAAGTTTAAGCATGAAACTGTGATGAAGTTAGCGAGCGCAGATTTAAATAATGTTTTGCCCTTGATGAAAGTAAGCGATGCTTTAACGTCTTTAGCAGAGTGCTTGTTAGGTAAATCTATGGAATTAGCTAAACAGCCTTTAGTAGCACTTTATGGCGAGCCAAGTTATACCAATGGTGAGCAATTGTTACATGCTGATATGGCTGTTATTGCTTATGGGAAAATGGGGGGGCAAGAGTTAAGTTATGACTCTGATTTAGATGTTGTATTTTTACATAATAGCCATGGTAGCAAAGAGTACACGAACGGTGATAAGTCTATTGATAACACAACCTTCTTTGCACGTTGGGTGCAAAAGACATTACATTATCTTAATACCTTGACACACAATGGTCGCTTATATGAAGTTGATATGCGTTTAAGGCCAAATGGTGCGGCGGGTACATTAGCTAATCGAGTGAGTGGTTTTGCTGTTTACTTGGAAAAAGACGCTTGGCTTTGGGAGTTGCAAGCATTAGTACGTGCTCGCTTTGTTGCTGGCAACCCAGAAATAGGTGCGCAATTTGAAACGATTCGTAAACAGGTGCTATGTCAGCCACGTAATGCTACTGAAGTTATGCAAAAAGTAGTGGATATGCGTCTACTCATGCGTAAAGAATTAGGGTCTAAAAGTCCACGAAATACATTGAATTCAACTTATCAATCAATAAAAAGTCAAAAAAGTGAGCAATTTGATCTAAAACATGACTTTGGTGGTATCGCAGATATTGAGTTTATGGTTCAATACGCGGTCTTGGCTAATGCGGCTGAAACGCCGGCTTTAGCCGATTATACTGACAATATCCGTTTGCTTGAGATTATGGGTGAGCAAGCCTATATGAGTACGCATGATGCGCAGTCTTTGATTGCGGCATATCAGTTGTTTAGAGAAACAATACATCATCGCAGTTTGCAGAATCAGGATAAAAAAATTGTTGATATCAGCTCAAATATAGCTGATGCCATCGATATGGTCAGTGAAGTTTGGTTAAAAATAATGAAATAATTTTGAGGGTTTGTTTATGGCTATAAGTCCATCTTTTGCCGATCGAGACGGCGTAATTTGGTTAGATGGTGAACTCGTGCCTTGGCGCGAAGCGAAGGTTCACGTACTAACGCATACACTACATTATGGTATGGGTGTATTTGAAGGTGTGCGTGCTTACAATACTTCTCAGGGTTCAGCTATTTTTCGTTTGCAAGATCACACTAAAAGGCTTTTTAATTCGGCTAAGATCTTGAATATGAAGATTCCTTTTAGTACTGAAGAATTAAATGCAGCGCAAAAAGCGGTTGTGCGTGAAAACAACTTGGGTAATGCGTACTTGCGCCCGATGTGCTTTTTGGGTTCAGAAGGTATGGGTTTGCGTGCCGATGGTTTGAAAGTACACTGCATGATTGCAGCATGGGAGTGGGGTGCTTACCTTGGTGAAGAAAATATGGAGAAAGGCATCCGTATTAAAACGTCTTCGTTTACACGTCACCATGTTAACGTAACGATGTGTAAGGCTAAAGCGAATGGCAATTACATGAATTCGATGTTGGCTTTGCAAGAAGCGTTGCAAGATGGTTATGATGAAGCTATGTTGCTGGATGTTGATGGTTTTGTTGCTGAAGGTAGCGGTGAGAATATATTCTTAGTGCGTGAAGGTAAAATTTATACACCTGATTTGACTTCTGCTCTAGACGGTATTACACGTAATACCATTTTTGTTATTGCTCAAGAGCTAGGTTTAGAGATAATTGAAAAGCGCATAACTCGCGATGAAGTTTATATTGCTGACGAAGTGTTTTTCACTGGTTCGGCAGCAGAAGTGACGCCTATCCGAGAAGTGGATAATCGCACTATAGGTAATGGTGGTCGAGGTCCTATTACAGAAAAATTACAAACTTTGTATTTTGATCAAGTTTATGGACGCCGAGATGTGAATTCGCATTGGTTGTCACACGTTAATTTAGGAGAATAATTTTATGCGTATTACAGTTTTTGGTAGTGGATATGTCGGCTTAGTGACTGGCGCTTGTTTTGCAAATGCGGGTAACCATGTTGTTTGTGTTGATGTTGATGAAACTAAAATTGAACGTTTAAAAAAAGGTGATATCCCTATCTTTGAACCTGGTCTTGAAGAGATTGTTAAGAAAAACACTCAAGCATGGTGTTGTCAAATATGCAGGCAGGAAGAATGGACTTCACAACAGACGCTAAGTCAGCCGTTGATCATGGAGAAGTGATTTTTATTGCTGTTGGTACGCCACCGGATGAAGATGGTTCTGCGGATTTGCAATATGTTCTTGCTGTTGCTAACACAGTAGGTGAGCATATGTCGGAGTATCGTGTTGTCGTTGATAAGTCTACAGTTCCTGTTGGTACTGCAGACAAAGTTAAAGCAGAAATAGATAAGGCATTGCAAAAACGTGGCGCTCAAGTCGATTTTGATGTGGTTTCTAATCCTGAGTTTCTAAAAGAAGGTGCAGCCATAGGTGATTTCAATAAGCCTGACCGTATTGTTATCGGTGCTGAAACTGACCGTGCTGCTGACGTTATGAGACAGCTTTATACGCCATTTAATCGTAATCATGATCGTTTGATAGTCATGGATTTACGTTCAGCTGAATTAACTAAATATGCAGCAAACGCAATGTTAGCAACAAAGATTAGTTTTATGAATGAGCTGTCTAATATTGCTGAAAGAGTAGGTGCTGATATTGAGAAAGTACGTGTTGGCATAGGCTCTGATCCGCGTATTGGTTACCAGTTTATTTATCCGGGCTGTGGTTATGGTGGTTCCTGTTTCCCCAAAGATGTAAAAGCCCTCGCCCGTACTTCTGATCAGTATGGTTTTGAAGCCAAAATACTAAATGCAGTTGAAGATGTAAATGCGCATCAAAAGACTTTATTGTTTACTAAGTTAGAAAAGCATTTTGGTGATTTGCAGGGGAAAACAATAGCACTCTGGGGTTTAGCTTTTAAACCGAATACAGATGATATGCGAGAGGCGCCTAGTCGCGTTTTAATGGAAGCTTTATGGGACGCCGGTGCAAATGTGCGGGCTTATGATCCTGAGGCTTCAGAAGAAGTCGGCCGCATCTATGCAAACCGAAAAGACTTAACCTTATGTGACAGTTCTTATGAAACTTTGAAATCAGCAGATGCTTTGGTGATTTGTACAGAGTGGGAAGAGTTTAGAAGTCCAGACTTTTTACGTATTAAAGAAACATTATCATCACCGGTTATTGTTGATGGTCGAAACCTCTATTTACCAGAGTTGCTAGAAGATGCGGGTTTTGATTATTACAGTATTGGTCGTTAAATACTTATGATGGATAGCTTGTATGTCGTTTAAACCTAGCTGGGTAGATAATGTTGCGGGTATTTTTTTTAGAGTAGCAGCGAGCGGTATTGTGCCAGCTAGCTTGTTTTTATCTTCTATACCAAAAAAAAGAGCTGCAAAAACTGACAAGCTTACATTAGAGCTTGTCAGTCATTGTTGGCAATATTCGCATTTGCTAACTTATCAGCTGAGTTCAATAGTGAACTATGCCCCCGCTAATATGAACCTAGTCGTAACGGTTTTTTATGCGGAAGAGGATCGTAAAACAAAAGCCGTATTGGATTTTTTTAGCACGCAGAAAATACAAAATATTGAATGGAATTGGCAAGCTTTACCAAAAGAAAAACTATTTCGACGCGGTATCGGTCGAAATCAGGCTGCCAAAGCATCAAAGGCAGATTGGGTCTGGTTTACCGATTGTGATATTGTTTTTCATCAGGGCTGCTTTGATGGTGCGGCAAAAGCATTGCATGGGCGCGATGATATATTACTTTTTCCTCGCTTAGAAAGAACGACGGATATGCTTGCTGAAACCGACCCCATGTTGCTAAAGGGTGGTGGTGAGCCTCAAGTTATTGATATTGATACAGGGCAGTTTACTGAGCATGAGCGTAAACGGGCAAAAGGCGCTTTTCAAATTACGCATGGTGATGTCGCGCGTGCTTGTGGGTATTGTGAGCAGACTTATATTTATCAAACGCCGTCTGACCACTGGTGTAAAGCTTATGAAGATCGCGCATATAGGTGGTTGTTGGGAACTGATGGTGTTGCTATAGACGTACCAAGCGTTTACCAAATTAGGCATATTACCAAAGGACGTTATAAGGCTGATTCAAAATGGTCAAAACTTAGAAGCTTTATTCGGCGTACTAAGTCTAGCTTGTTAAAGGAGTAGCTCGCTTAATGTAAGCATTAAGTTATTGAGTATGAGTTTCAGTGCCATAATCTGTTTTAGCCACCTTATGTTTTTCATTATATTTGCGTAAGGCTTTATTCTTTTTGACAAGCTCAGGGTCCACATAGCCTCTTGAATGATCTAAGTGCAGGCATATCGCTGAAAAGCGAACCCTTTCTGCTATTGTGCCAGCATTTTTGAGTCTAACACCGAACTCTCTATCTTCACCGCCATAGTGCATGCGCTCATCAAAGCCGCCAACTTTAATTGCATCATCTTTCCATAAAGAGGCATTTGCCCCAGAAAAATTAGCATTTGTTGTTGTGAACGTATTAAGAAAACGTGCCCATTTGCCTGATGCTGTTAATTTAATATTATTTTTAGAGTTGTTGTAGCCATGTTGCCTAAGCCAGTCTAAAGCGAAGCAACGCTCACTGGCAATATCTTCCTTTGTAATTGACTTGCTCGTTTGCATAGGTAGTTTGATATAAGTCCCCGTTAAAAAATAGCCTGGTTTAGCGCTTTTTATGTGTGTTTCTACAAAGTCTTTACGAGGAATACAATCACCATCTGTAAAGATAAGGTATTCGTTGCTCGCCTTAAGTACGGCTTTATTAAGAATTCTACATTTTTGAAAGCCATTATCTTCTTGCCAAATGTGTTTTATATCTAGGTTTGTTTCTTCACGCAAGGCATCAACTACATCGCGTGTCTCATTTGTAGAGCCATCATCTGCAATAATTATTTCAAAGTGCTTCCATGTTTGTTGTTGAAAGCCCCAAATAGTTTTTTTCAACCATTCCGGAGAATTATAGGTAGTAAAGATGACAGATGCTTTCATTATTAATGTCTGTACGATATTATGAAAAATAATAATTATATAAGATATCACTCATTAAACATATAAACCTATGGCTATAGTTACAGAATACCTCCCGAATGCAATTATTTTGCCGGATAACCTAGGTTTACGCCGCGATTTTTTAGATGCGCGCTCTCATGTTCCAGAAGTCCCTTTTTTAGATGAAAGTGATTATAAGGAGCACGATACAACAACGGTTTTTTATGATGTGTTTTGTGGTAGAGACGGGAAGAGCATTCGGGCGCTTGGTCCTCCGTTTGTTAATTTGGCCCAACATCTTTTGCCAATACAAGCGTATTTAACAATGGATGGTGTGACTTATTCTGACCCTTTACCTCATAAAATGGAAAATAGAGATAGAGTGGTATTTCATACTTTTGTACTGCCTCAGAAAATCGAGTCAACAACCAATTTACAGGTTAAATTTATTTTTGCTAATGGTTGGGACAGTAGTGTTGATATCAAACCTTTCTATTTGCCCGATGTTTTTTTGCAATTTACAACCATTCAAAAAGATAATCCTATTAAGTGGATTATTGATTGGATAAATTATAATAAAAATTTAGGCGTAGAACGGATAGTTCTATACGATAATAATAGTGTTTATTATGCTGAGTTGAAGCAGCGTCTAGAAACTGAAATAGCAGATGTTAGTGTCGTTTTAGTCAATTGGCCAAGTACATATGGTACGAGTAGGAGTGGGTATAATCAATTTTGTCAGGCAGCTCAAAATAACCATGCACACCAATGTTTAGGTTTTTCTGAGTGGTGTGGTTTCTTGGATGTCGATGAATACTTGGTTTGCCCGGATAAAGAACGTTTGCAGAACAAATTAAAGAAAGCACCATTTTGGCGAGCATTGTTTAGAATTAATAATTATTTAGTGCCTAATATTCAACCAAAGCAAACAAGTAGTTTATATACGGTTAGGGATTATTTGGTTAGAAACAAGGCCCTTCGAAATAAGGCATATAAATATATAGCGCGTATAAAGGGTTTGAAAGAAGCCAAAACGCATAATGGCCGAGTTAACTGGGGCTACTTGCGCTTTCCAACCAGCCCTAAAAATATGGTTTTCTTTCATTATGTGCCATTAACAACAAATTGGAAGCCTCATGATAATAGGTTGAAACTTGTTGAATTCGATGATGCTTTACATGTGCAAGATAAGTCTGTTGCTGAGTTGTTAGATGATGCAAATTAAACGTTATGAAGATGTAAGTTCTGTTTCTGAATATATTCTTTGCCCAGATAGTATGGATATAAATATTGATGCATGCCGTCAGCTGTTTGTTCATAGCTATTTGGCTAAAGAGACAGTTGCCTTTTCAAAAATTGGTGAAGGCAGAGGGCAGGCATACTGTTTCACGTTTAACGATACACCTTTTGTCCTTAGGCGTTTTAATCGTGGCGGTTTGGTGTCTTCGATATCGACTAACCGTTATATGTGGTTTGGACTACGTTTTACGCGAGCTTATAGAGAGTTAGCTTTATTGATATCTATGCAAGCTATTGGCTTGCCCGTTCCCAAGCCATTTTCTGCCAGAGTAAGAAAGTATGGTTTTGTTTATTCTGCTGACTTGATTACCTATAAAATTAATGATGCTCACTCATTGGCTGAGTGCTCGTTATCAAAAGAGCATACGCGCTGGTTTAGCGTAGGCAAGGTAATACGGCAATTTCATGATAATGGTATATACCATGCGGATTTAAATGCACATAATATTTTATTAACTAAAAATGATGTGTATATCATCGATTTTGATAAGGGTGAAAAGAAGCATGCTAGTGGGCATCAGCCATGGAAAAAGAAGAACCTACAACGCTTGCAGCGTTCTTTGTATAAGCTTAAGGATAAACAAAATATTTATTTTTCTGATGAGAATTGGCAGCAGTTAATTGCGGGTTATCAGTCGAAAGCTTAATTAAGATTGAGCTTTTCTATATAACTGTCTACAACTGTACTATTTTTTTGGTGGCACAAGTATGCACTTTTGCCTAACGATTTACATTTTTCTGGAGTATCGATTAAGTTTTTAATCGTATCTGCTAGACCTTCTCTTGACGTTTGTATGATGGCATCATGCTCTTTCCAGTAATTAAGTAGTTCAGAAAAGTTATACATGCTTGGCCCGCATATAATCGCTTTGCTTAAGGCCGCCGCTTCAATAAAGTTTTGACCACCATGCGCAATAAATGAACCGCCGATAATACAGATTTCTGCATCAGCAATAAGCTGAGGTACTTCTCCTAGCGTGTCTGCTAAGTAAATATGTGTATTGTTGTTAATGGTATTTTTTTTGCTTCTTACTGCAGTTTTGAAATTTGCTTCAGTAAAATCATTTTGTAGCCTTGAGCTACGCTCAGGGTGGCGAGGAATAACAAGTGTGAAGAAGTCTGGCGCAAGGTTCTTAAGAGTTTTTGTTATAAATATTTCTTCATCATAATGAGACGATATAAGCGCAATATATTTTCTATCGCTTATACGTCGAATACCTTGTTCCTTAAAAATTTTGGGTACAGGGGTAGCCCATTTTAAGTTGCCAATAGTTTCTATATTTATATTGCTGCTATTCGCTAGTTTTTCGTAATGCTGGGTATGCTCTTTGCTTTGACTCAGGATGCGAACCTTTTTAAGGCTTTGCTCGTATAGTTTGCGAATAAACTGAGGCGCATTCA
>JAHDBX010000032.1:0-4793 GCA_020630145.1 Gammaproteobacteria bacterium
ATCGACAGCTTCAGGTTGTGGGCGACGAATGCGGTGTACGGTTTCAGCAAAAAACTCTTCAGGGAAATCAGCAGCGACGCCTTGAATGTCCTGTGGTAAACCTAAATACACGGGGCCACAATCTGATGGATCAAGCAGTGTTGAAATCATTTGTGGTAACGTTTGCAGTAGCTGTTCAGGCGCATTTATGCGGTCCCAGTAGCGTGTTACCGCTTGAAAGCAGTCACTAGTCGTCAAAGATGGGTTATGAAAATGCTCTGTTTGTTGCAATACTGGGTCAGGTAAACGGCTTGTATAAGCGTCACCTGATATTAATAATAATGGTAGGCGGTTAGTGTGCGCTACGCCGGCAGCTGTAACCATATTGGTTGAACCTGGGCCGATAGATGATGATGCAATGCCGATACGCTGGCGCTTGTTTGCTTTAGCATAAGCGATAGCAGCGAAAGCCATGGATTGCTCGTTTTGACCGCGCCAAACGGGGATAACATCTTGATTTTCATACATTTGTTGGCCAAGGCAAGTTACGTTGCCGTGTCCAAATATGGCGAAAGCTGTGCCAAATAAAGGCTCAATTTTTCCGTCCACTTCAATTTTTTGTGCAGTGAGAAATTTAATCAGTGCTTGTGCGGTAGTTAGTTGCATAAGGCTACACTCGGTAAGTTGAATTAATATTAATGGTAAGCAGAAGCGTGCTCTGCTGATGTAAATGTGTGTTTATATTGACTGATTTTAGTATGGATATTGGGGTATTGCAAACATTTTCACTTAAAAATTGTATTTTTGGGTTTTTTACCTGTTTTTGCTTTTTTTGGATGTATTTATTGAAATTGTTTTCAATAGTGGTAAGATGTTGACTAATTAAAAACTTATTACGTCTCAATATTAAACGTATCTTTAGGAGATATTTATCATGTTTAAACTTTCAAATGCCCCGTGTTCTTGGGGAGTAGAATTTCTTGGCGCTCCTAATAACCCACCTTGGTCTACTGTTGTAGAAGAGATCAGCCAGGCAGGCTATGCGGGAATGGAATTAGGTCCATTGGGTTATTTGCCAACTGACCTTAAAGAGCTAAAAGCGAAATTGGGTAAGGAAAAAATTGATATTGTAGCGGGCACAATCTTTAAGCATTTACATGTTGCTGAAGAATATGACGCTATCATTGAATACACGAAAGAATGCTGCAAACTTTTACAGGCTGCAGGTGCGAAATACATGGTCGTTATTAGTCATGTAACATCGCCACGAACTGATCAGGCCGGCCAAAAAGATACGGCTACTCGCTTATCTGACGATGAGTGGAATCACATGATGAAAACCATCTCTGATTGCGCAAAAATCTGTAATGAACACGGTATTAAAGCAACATTGCATGCGCATACAGGTACATATTTAGAGTATGAAGATGAGTTAGATCGTGCAATGGAAGATCTATCTGCAGATGAAGTGAGCTTATGTATTGATACAGGCCACTGTACTTATGCGGGTATGGATCCTGCCGCAATTATTCGTCGTTATGGCGATCGTATTGCTTATATGCATATGAAAGATATTAATGGTCCGGTATATGACAAAGTTGTTGCTGAGAGCATTGATTTTTATGAAGCAATTAAGCAAGGCGTATTTTGCCCATTAGGTGAAGGCAAAGTTGATTTTGACTCTGTACGTGAAGCATTGAATGACGTTAAATTTGACGGCTGGATGACGGTTGAGCAAGATATTGATCCACTTTCAGACCAAAGTCCGCTGAATTTTGCTATACAAAGCCGTGAGTATTTAAATAAATTATTTGGCTAATTAAAAACTGTATTTCTCCAGTATTTGCCATCAGTCGTTTTTGAGCTGGTGGCATAACGCTGGTAACCAAAGGAACGCTTATGTCTGGTTTTAATAAAGTAGTTGATAGTTATGATGAGGCCCTTGTTGGGCTTAAAGATAATATGACCATTATTGCTGGTGGGTTTGGCCTTTGTGGCATTCCTGAAGGCTCTATTGCACAGATAAAAAAAATGGGTACTACCGGTTTAACGATAGTGTCTAATAACTGTGGCGTTGATGGTTTTGGCTTAGGAATTTTATTGGAAGACAAGCAAGTCAAAAAGATGGTGTCATCTTATGTTGGTGAAAATGCATTATTTGAACAACAGCTGCTAGCAGGCGAGTTAGAAGTTGAATTGACACCGCAAGGTACGCTGGCTGAAAAAATGCGAGCAGGTGGTGCAGGCTTACCGGCATTTTATACGGCTACCGGCTACGGTACGCCAGTAGGTGAAGGCAAAGAAGTACGTGAATTTAATGGTCGCCAATATATTATGGAAGAGTCCATAGTCGGTGATTTTGCTGTTGTGAAGGGGTGGAAGGCCGATCGTTACGGTAACGTGATTTATCGCAACACTGCTCAAAACTTTAATCCTATGGCTGCAACCGCTGGCAAGATTACTGTGGTTGAGGTTGAAGAGATTGTTGAGCCTGGTGAGCTTGACCCTAATCATATTCATACGCCGGGTATTTATGTTGATCGCATAATCCAGGGCACCTTTGAAAAACGTATTGAACAGCGCACTGTACGTACAGCGTAAGGAAAAAGATAATGGCACTTACTCGTGAACAACTTGCAATGAGAGTCTCTCGTGAATTACAAGATGGCTACTACGTCAACTTAGGTATTGGTATTCCTACCTTGGTTGCTAACTATGTTCCAGAAGGCATGGACGTTATGTTTCAATCAGAAAATGGCTTACTTGGTATGGGGCAGTTCCCAACCGAGGATGAAGTCGATGCAGATATGATTAATGCAGGTAAGCAGACAGTAACGACAGTTACTGGGGCATCGATTTTTTCATCAGCTGAGTCATTTGCGATGATTCGTGGCGGCCATGTCGACTTAACTGTACTGGGTGCATTCGAAGTTGATGTTAATGGCAATATTGCGTCATGGATGATTCCTAAGAAATTAATTAAAGGCATGGGCGGCGCAATGGACTTGGTGGCTGGTGCAGATAATATTATTGTTACGATGATGCATGCTAGTAAGCATGGAGATTCAAAACTTTTGCCTGAGTGCAGCTTGCCTCTAACAGGAGCAGGTTGTATTAAAAAGGTTGTAACCGATCTGGCATATGTTGAAATTGGAGAAGGTAAATTCTGGCTGAAGGAACGCGCGCCAGGTGTTTCAGTGGATGAGATTGTTGAAAAAACGGCTGGTGAGTTGGTCGTTCCTGATGTTGTACCAGAAATGGAATTCTAGTCAGTTTAGAAGTAGTTAAACGGCAGTAACTTGAAAGCGTACTATTTAGTGCGCTTTTTTTTTGCCGATTAGTCACAAAGGTGACATGCGCCCTTCTTTATGCAGTGATAATTTTTATATGTGCTGTTTCTTTAAACAATATTGTAAGTAAATAAGTTTTTTGTGCTTATCTATAAGGGCATTTGCCTGTACTCAGTCTGTTTTTTTGGTCTACTATAGGATAACTACTTACGGTATATATGAATATGCTCGAGGCAAATTGCGCATTTAATTTGAACATTATTCAAAAATACCATCTAACGTTTAATTAATTATGTGAATAACTATGATGACAATGCGTCAAAACTTTATTATTTTTTCTTTTCTAGCCCCGCTTATTATATTGGGGCTTTGTTATATTTGGTCACCTAGTATTTGGGCCTTGGCTGTAGTGCTGCCTATTATAGTATTAGGTTATATAGATGTCATACAAAAGCGCCATAGCGTAAGAAGGTTGTATCCATTCTTAGGCCGCTTTCGTTATATGTTTGAAGCTGTGCGAGCAGAAATTCAACAATACTTCGTTGAGTCGGATACTAGCGGCACACCTATTGCGAGAGAATTTCGTTCCTTGGTTTATCAGCGGGCAAAAGGCGCTCGTGATACACGACCTTTCGGCACGATTTTCGATGTTAACCGTCCGGGGTATGAATGGGTTAACCATTCATTAGCACCTAAACATGCGACTAATTTGCATCCACGAATAAAGTTTGGTGGCGATGATTGTTTGCAACCTTATATGGCATCACCATTAAATATTTCCGCAATGAGTTATGGTGCGTTAAGTAAGAATGCCATTATGGCCTTAAATAAAGGTGCCAAAATTGGTGGCTTCTCGCATAACACGGGTGAAGGAAGTTTAAGCCCTTATCACTTGAAACATGGTGGTGATATCGTTTGGCAAATTGGCACCGGCTATTTTGGTTGTCGTGACAGTGACGGTAATTTTAATGGTGACTTATTTGAAGAGAATAGCCGTCGTGATGTCGTTAAAATGATTGAAATAAAATTGTCGCAAGGCGCAAAGCCTGGGCATGGTGGTATTCTGCCCGCAGCTAAATTAACAGAAGAAATTGCAGCGATAAGGCATGTGCCTATGGGGCATGATGTCGTTTCGCCACCGTCTCATTCTGCATTTTCATCGCCAGTCGAGTTGTTGGAATTTGTTAAGGTCTTGCGCGATTTATCCGGTGGAAAACCCGTTGGTTTTAAATTATGTATTGGCCGTCGTGATGAGTTTCTGGGTATTTGTAAAGCTATGCTTGAAACCAAAATTTTACCTGATTTTATAACGGTTGATGGTGGTGAAGGTGGTACAGGTGCAGCTCCTACTGAAATGACTAACTCTGTTGGCAGTCCTTTACGTGACGCACTTATCTTTGTTAATAATGCATTAATTGGTGTGGGTGTACGCGACAAAATACATTGCTTAAAATGTTTTCAGCTATTCATATTTTGCGGGCAATGGCATTAGGATACTGTGAACTCGGCACGAGGCATGATGTT
>JAHDBX010000032.1:4803-9980 GCA_020630145.1 Gammaproteobacteria bacterium
ATGCATTAATTGGTGTGGGTGTACGCGACAAAATACGTATTATTGCTTCTGGCAAAATGTTTTCAGCTTTTCATATTTTGCGGGCAATGGCATTAGGCGCGGATACTGTGAACTCGGCACGAGGCATGATGTTAGCTTTGGGTTGTATACAAGCGCGAAGCTGCAATACTGATGCCTGTCCAACAGGTATAGCAACACAAAATCCCTCTCGTAATAAAGGTTTGGTGGTAGCAGACAAAGCAACACGTGTTGCTAATTTCCATAGTGAAACAGTTGCTAATTTAGCAGAGTTAGTAGCAGCGGCAGGTTTAGATGGTATTGAAGAATTAGAGCCTAAGCATATTAATCGACGTGTCCAAGGCACAGATATTAAAACATATGCACAGTTGTACCCAGAAATCACGGTAGATTGTTTATTATCGGACGATACAGTACCAAGTAATTGGATAGACGATTGGCAAGCAGCAGGCACCGGAAAATGGTAAGTGCATAATTTAATAGAACGACTTGTTTAACAAAGGAAATTGAAATGAAAACATCAGACCTATTTGTGAAAGCGTTGGAAAATGAAGGCGTAAAATATATATACGGCATACCTGGCGAAGAAAATTTAGATTTCTTGGACTCGTTGAAAGACTCAGATATTCAGTTAATATTAACTCGGCATGAACAAGCTGCTGGCTTTATGGCTGCTACTTATGGGCGACTAACAGGAAAGCCCGGCGTATGCCTTTCAACTTTAGGGCCTGGTGCAACGAACTTTGTTACTGCCGCTGCTTATGCGCAATTAGGTGCTATGCCAATGATTATGTTAGGTGGTCAAAAACCTATTCGTAAAAGTAAACAAGGGCGTTTTCAAATTGTAGATGTAGTAGGTTTAATGAAGCCGATTACAAAATATTCCGAGCAAGTACTAGATGGTAATAATATTCCGGGTATGGTGCGCGAGGCTTTTCGCGTAACGATGGAAGAACGTCCTGGGGCTGCTTATATAGAGTTACCAGAGGATATTGCAGAGGAAAAAACGGACGCGTCAATTTTTGATGTTGTAGGGCATCGTCGCCCAGATGCAGATATTGGTAGCCTAAAGAAAGCGGTTGAAATGATTGGAGAAGCAGAGCGACCATTACTATTAATAGGCGCCGGTGCCAATCGTAAACGCACGAGTAAAGCATTAAAAGGCTTAATTGACAAAACCGGCATTTATTTTTTCAATACCCAAATGGGTAAAGGTGTTGTAGATGAGCGGCATGAAAAATATATTGGTACAGCAGCACTTTCTGATAATGATTATTTGCATTGCGCAATTAAACGTGCAGATTTAATTATTAATGTGGGGCATGATGTGATTGAAAAACCGCCTTTCTTTATGGAAGAAAATGGCACTAAAGTTATTCACATTAATTTTTTCTCGGCACAAATTGACGATGTGTATTTTCCGCAGTTAAATGTTGTTGGTGATATATCTTCTTCTATTGCTCGTATGACGGACTTACTTGAACCATTAAATAAAGACTTTAGTTATTTTGAACGGGTTAAGCAAGAAGTAGACTTGCATGTGACGAAATACTTTGAAGATACACGTTTTCCTATTTTGCCGCAGCGCTTGGTGAGTATGCTTCGTGATGAGTTAGACGATGAAGATATTGTAACTTTGGATAATGGTGTATATAAAATATGGTTTGCTCGTAATTATAAGTGCCATGCATCGAATACCTTGTTACTGGATAATGCTTTAGCGACAATGGGTGCAGGTTTACCATCTGCTATGATGGCGAAACAAATTAATCCAGATAAAAAAGTTGTTTCAGTAAATGGTGATGGTGGCTTCTTAATGAACTCACAAGAGCTTGAAACAGCTGTACGTATGAATTTAGATTTGGTTGTTATTATATTGAATGATAGTGCCTATGGCATGATTAAGTGGAAGCAGGAAGGCGTCGGTTTTGAAAATTATGGTTTAGATTTTAATAATCCAGATTTGGTTCAATATGCAAACAGTTTTGGCGCAATTGGCCACCGTCCTGAGAGTCATGATGATTTTGCTAACATTCTTAAAACAGCGTTAAATTCGAAAGGCGTGCATGTGATAGATTTACCCGTTGATTATTCAATGAATCATTCAATATTAAATGTGCTTTTAAAAGAAAGTGCATGCATTATCTAAATTATAAATAGGAAATTTTATGTTAGACGTTAATCGCCCTTATGATGGTAGCGTGATAAAAAAAATCCCATTGCAAAATGGAGAAGATGTAGAAAAAGCTATTCATACGGCACATAGTTTATTTGAAGACCAGTCAAAATGGTTGCCTGCATATGAAAGGGTTGCTATTTTAGAAAAGACAGTAGCGATAATGAGTGATCGGGTTGAAGCCTTAACATTGATGGCCGCGGAAGAAGGTGGTAAGCCTTATGCTGATTCAAAAGTGGAAATATTGCGTGCAATCAATGGCGTGAAACTAGCTATTGAGCATATTCCACAAATAAAGGGTGAACAAATTCCTATGGGGCATACTGTTTCATCTGCCAATCGCTTAGCTTTTACGCAGCGTGAGCCTATTGGCGTTGTGTCATCAATAAGTGCATTTAATCATCCTTTGAATCTAATCGTTCATCAAACGGTCCCCGCAATTGCCGTTGGCGCCCCTGTTATTATTAAACCAGCATTAACTACGCCATTGTCTTGTTTAGCTTTTATTGATATTTTGAAAGAAGCAGGTTTACCAGAAGGTTGGTGCCAAGCTATTGTTTGTGAAAATGAGCATGCAGAGAAATTAGTCAGCGATGAACGTATAAATTTCTTCTCTTTTATAGGTTCGGCTAATGTTGGTTGGATGTTACGTTCAAAACTGTCACCAGGAACACGTTGTGCATTAGAGCACGGTGGTGCAGCCCCCGTGATTGTTGATCAAAGTGCTGATGTTAATACTATGTTGGATGGTTTGGTTAAGGGGGGCTTTTATCATGCTGGTCAGGTTTGTGTATCAGTACAGCGTGTGTATGTGCATGAAAGCCAATGTAGGGCCTTGGCAGAACAAGTGGCTGATGCGGCTAAGAAATTAAAAGTAGGCGATCCATTAGATGAGTCTACAGAAGTAGGGCCTTTAATATTGCCGCGAGAAGTTGATCGAGTAGCATCATGGGTTAATGAAGCAAAAGATGCGGGTACGCAAATTTTGTGTGGTGGAGAAAAAATATCTGATACTTGTTATGCACCGACTGTATTGCTCAATCCTGCAGAAAATTTGCAAGTATCGCAAAAAGAAATATTTGGCCCTGTCGTTTGTTTCTATTCTTATACTGATAAAGCTGATGCTATAGCTCGCGCAAACGCATTGCCATATGCTTTTCAGGCCTCTGTTTACACTAATGACTTAAATGATGCTTTAGCAACCTCTAAGAAGCTTAATGCAACAGCTGTTATGTTGAATGATCACACGGCATTTAGAGTGGATTGGATGCCTTTTGGGGGGCGTGATGCTTCAGGCATTGGTATGGGCGGTATTCAGTACTCCATGCATGAAATGACAAGAGACAAAATGCTGGTGATAAAAAGTGATGTGCTATAGTTTAGCTTGCTTCTCGTAAAGAATAGCGCCGCTCTGGCCTGCCTACGCTCCCGTAACTAACATTGGCAGACAGCATATCACTTGCTACAAGGTATTCGAGATAGCGTCGAGCTGTAGTGCGACCAGAACCAATCATTTTTCCTACCTGCTCAGCTGTGAAAGTGTCTTCTTCGTTATTGAATAAGGCGCTTACTGCTTCTAGTGTTATAGCATCTATGCCTTTAGGCAAGCGTTTTGTTGTGTTTTCATTTTTCGTTTCTTTTTTATGCGTATGAATAAACTCATCTACCTGTGATTGTGCAAACTTATTCAAATTAGCGAGCTTGTCTAAATGGTCTTTGTATTTTTCTATAGCGGTTTCGAGGCGGTTGAAATTTAGCGGTTTTAAAATATAATCAAAAACACCGTTACGAAGAGCGGTTGTTAATGTAGAGACTTCTCGAGCGGCTGTTATTAATATTACATCAGTCGCTTTCTTTTCTGATCGAATAGCCGTCAGTAAATCTAAGCCACTACCTTCTGGAAATTGTATATCTAATAAAATTAAGTGTGGGTTAAATACCTGAATTAAATCTTTGGCTTCTTCTAATGTATTTGCTATCCCTACTAATTCAATGTTAGGTATGCGTTCTAAGAAACGCTGTTGTATTTCAGCAATTTGTATATCGTCTTCGGCGATAACTATTTTTATGGGTTTATTCATAATCTTTATGGTGTTAATTTTTTTGGGTCTTTAGGTAAATATAAGGTGAAGCGAGAGCCTTTTCCCATTTTAGAGTCAATCGTAATGCTGCCGCCCCAAAGGTTAACTAATTGTTGAACAAGGTGTAGCCCTAATCCATGGTTGTCGTCTGCTTTGCTACTATATCCCTTTTTGAAGACTTGATCTTGGTCAGATTTTTTAATGCCGCCACCGTGGTCTTCAACTTCAAAAATAATATCTTTCCCTAAGTCGGTCATGCTGACGTTCACAATGCCTGTATTGCCTTTATGTTTTAAGGTGGCCTCAAGTGCATTGTCAATTAGGTTGCCTAGACAACTTACAATTTGTTCTTTAGGTAGTACGCTAGGAATAGTATTAAGCTGACTGTCTTTCTCTACATGTAATTGCATGCCCATTTCGCGTGCTTTGCTATATTTGCCTAGTAAGCATCCTGCAATAACAGGGTCTTTTATATTGTCCATAAGTTGTCTAATAAAGGCTTGGTGTACTTCGGTCTCGCTGCCAATAACTTTTAAGGCTTCTTCATTTGCACCGAGTTGAATGAGGCCTGCTATTGTGTGTAGCTTATTTGAATACTCGTGAGCCTGACTTCTTAACGAGTCAGTTAACGTTTGTATACGGCTTAGCTTTTTACTGACAAGGTCTACTTCGTTTTTAGGTCTAAAGCTAGAAACGACTCCGGTTATTTTTGAATTAATTTTTAGGGGTAAACGATTGACGATCATCGCTCGGCCATTTAACCAAATTTCCCTGTCAAACTGTGGTTCGCCTGTTTCGATAATGCTCAGCATACCGCTGTCTGGTAGTACAGTAGAAATGTGTTTGCCAACAGCAGGCTCAGAAGGGTTAAGGTTTAGTGTTTCAATTGCTTTTTTATTTAA
>JAHDBX010000033.1 GCA_020630145.1 Gammaproteobacteria bacterium
GATGCTTGGCATGTGCTGAGTCAATTTGTCAATATATCAAGTTTGACTTTCAGCTTTAGTGAAAATAGCTATATTGCTTTAAAGCAGCCGGTTTATATAATCATTGCTTTAGTGTTAGTTTTGGCATTTCCCAATAGTCATCAAATTGTTGAAAAATTTAAAGCAAATAACAAATTCTTAATTGCAACCGTAATTTTAATGTTAATAAGTCTTTTGAATATGTCATATGTTCGAGGCTTCTTATACTTCCAGTTTTAAGGCAGTTCATATGTATAAAAAATGGTTAATTAAAGTCTCTATATTGTTTGCATTGAGTTTGGTGGCAGTTTCAATATTATATAAGTTCATTGTTATTGACCGTGTATACAGTAATATAGATTATGCAATAGCAGCAGAAACAAAAAACGTTTTTATTGGGGCTTCGCATTTTGAAGTGGGTATTGATGATGCTTTGCTAAATGATACAGCTAATTACTCGGTATCAGGTATGCCGTATTACTTTACGTACCCAAAAGTAAAAAGAATACTTGAAAATAATAAACAAATAGAAAAACTCTTTGTGAGCTTGTCGCCTATACATATAGGGCCTTATGGTGATGCAACGTTGTTATCTGATAAAGGTCTGTCTAGAGAGGAAGCATTTGAGTTCTTTCCTTTAATGGAAGAGTATGACGCCTTGGGTGCAAAAAGGTTTAGTTTAGATTTTGTTTTATCATACGCAAAGTATAACTTAGGTGTGCCGTTTAATTATATGGATGACTTAAAACGTACCTTGGTATCATTTAAACGCCACTTAAGCGTGTCTGATTTTGATTTTATGGGTAAGTATAAAGTTTATACTGAGAACTTAATTAAGCCTGCAGACTTGAAAAAGAAAGCAGACTTTTACTTTGGCGATCACATTCAATACTCTGAATTTACAGTTAAAGCCGTAGAGAAGGTTGCCGCATTGGCTCAACAGTTAAATGTTGAATTGTATATTGTAAATATGCCAGCATACGAAGAGTTTAGGAAGCTCGTGCCAAGCGAATATACAGATAAGCAAAAAAGTTTAATGCAAGATTTGCAGGCAAAATACACTAACTTAAGGTATTTAGACTATTATGAGTATCCAATCGATGCAAAAGGTTTTTTAGACGGTGACCACCTGAATATTGTTGGTGCGAAAGTGTTCACTCAAGAACTGCTCAATAAGGCTTTATAGTTTACTTGGGCGCTATTTAAGCAGAGTTACCAATAATGCCTAGTGTTAGGCCGATAACAAAACTTATTACACCTAACCAAGCGGTTATAGCGAGTTCACGACGCATACTAGAGCTGTTTTCTAATATTTTTGTGTTAACGCGATACTTCCATGTAGGAATTGACCATACGCAAACAAGGTTGCATAGCAAGGAAAATAAAAATAATAGTATGGTAACAGATAGCACGATGCCGCTTGGTGTTTCAAAGTCTGGTTTATTGCCAAATACTGTAATAACAATAAAGCTACCAGTAATTAACGAGGAGAACCAAGTATGAAATGCGCTTCGGTCCTGCAACCATTCTGCGACATATGATCTGTTGTCGTCATTAATTACTGCGTGATCTTTTTTGCTACTGTATTTTTCCATGCGTAATCTTTCTAGGTATGTGTCAGTAATAACTATTGTAGTTTGGTTTTACATTTTTTGATGTTTTTTAGTGTGTTAACTATAAATTTTTCTGCCAAAATAAAGCTTGGCCAGTGTCTGGGTTGAGCTCGTAGCTTGCAAAGCCATATTTTTTATAGGCATTTTTCGCAATATGGTTATTCTCTAATACTTCTAAAGTGAGTTTGCAGCAGCCTTTGTCTTTTGCTATTTGTTCAACATGCTGTAACAGTATCTGGCTAAGGCCCAGTCCTCGAAAATTTTGATGCACAATAATGTCATGTATATTAATCAGTGGAGCACATGCAAAGGTGGAAAAAGATTCGAAGCAATTAATAAGTGCTGCTGCCTGTTTGTCGACGTAGGCAATAATGCTAAAAGCATGGGCTTGTTTTTGTAGGGCACTGGGGAGTTTGTTTTTTATGCTATCGCTAAGTGGCGAGGAGCCACCCATAATATCTTGCGCATAATGGTCGAGTAGTTGTATAAAGTCTTGGCTTTGTTGTTTGTCGCTAAAGTCTACCTGCTGTAATTGTATATTCATATTTGATATAGCTCAGCTGCTTTTATTTGCCTAGGGCTTACATTTTACTGATATACAAACCTGCAAATATACCCGCGATAATGGCGCCGATCAAAACACTGCGATTAACTGTTTTGCGTAAGTGCGCCATTTCTTTAAGCAATTCATGGTGTCTGTTTTCGCGTTCAACGTTAAGTTTGTCGGTTTGAATAAGTGTTTGGATGGCACGGTGTATATCTCTAGGTGCATCGGGCATATCTTTTACCCAGTCAGGTAGGTTCTCTGTGCCAGGCACCTGTTTAAGAGCTTGTTGCCAAAATGCTTTTAAGCCACTTTCTTTTAATAACGTTTTGCGCATAAAGGGTTTGGCGGTTGTCCAAAGGTCTAGTTCTGGATACAGCTGCCTGCCTAAGCCTTCAATTTGTAATAAGGTTTTTTCAAATAATACCAGCTGCGGTTGCACTTGATAATTATACTCACGGGCTATTTGGAAAAGCTGCACCATAAAGTGACCAAAAGATATTTCTTTTAATGGTTTTTCAAAGATAGGTTCACAGAGCGTACGTATAGCGGCTTCAAATTCATCTGTGCGTGTATCTTCGCCTATCCATTTTGAATCGATATGTAATTCAGCAACTTTTTGGTAGTCACGGTTAAAGAAGGCAATAAAATTGTCAGCCATATATTGGCGGTCAAAATTATTCATGGTGCCCATAATGCCAAAGTCCATGGCGATATACTTCGGCGATGCTGGGTTGCTAGTATCGACAAAGATATTGCCGGGGTGCATATCGGCATGAAAGAAGTTGTGCACAAAAACCTGCGTGAAAAATATTTCCACACCGCGTTCTGCTAATACTTTTAGATCGACATTTTGTGCTTTAAGCGTATCTACCTGACTAATGGGGGTTCCATAAACGCGTTCTAAGACTAATACATTTTCGCTTACGTAGTCCCAGTATATTTCGGGTACGTAAATAAGTTCTGAATTATCAAAGTGCTGACGCATAAGGTTGGCGTTAGCCGCTTCGCGCTTAAGGTTTAATTCATTTTTAATGGTGTGTTGAAACTCACGCACAACTTCAAGCGGCTTAAAGCGCCTTGCTTCTGGTGAAGCCCATTGCACGACACGTGCTAGGCGTTGCATTAGGCTTATGTCACGTTTAATCAGTTTATCAATGCCAGGACGAATAATCTTAACAACGATGTTTTTGCCATTTTGTAATACACCGGCGTACACTTGTGCAACAGATGCAGCAGCAAGCGGTTGTTCGTCTAAACTGCTAAAAATAGTGTTAATAGGTTGATTGAAAGCCAGCTCTATAATTTTGTGTGACTGTGTTGAATCAAAAGGTTTTACATTGTCTTGTAGCTGCGCAAGTGAGTCAGCAATGTCTTCTGGTAGTAAGTCACGGCGTGTTGATAACGCTTGCCCTAACTTGATAAAAACAGGGCCTAGGTCTTCAAGCGCGTAGCGAATGCGTTCGCCACGTGATTCATGTTTGCTGGCTGCGACCCAATGCCATGGCAGGCAGTAAAAAGCAGGTTTAATCCACTTAGGAGCCGAGCTAGAAAGTACATCGTCTACAAGTCGATAGCGTGCAATAACACGACCAATGCGCATAATGTGAATAATGTCGCTAGGGCTCAACATTATTGCGTGCCTTTGTGTTGTTGTAATTCATCGTTCAATATCTTTACGCGAGCTTCTAGCCTATCAGCTTGTTCACGTAGTTTGATGACTTGTTGCTTTAATACGGTGTTGTCTTCGCTATTTTTATTTGGCGGCGCGGTTCTTTCTGCGAACTGTTCAAATAAGTTTTTACCTAATTCAAATATACCAGACAGTAAGGGTTGAGCCTGCTGTTCTAGTGAGCTGAGCAAAGGGCCAACTGTGTCGCCAAATACTTCTGCGAAAGCATCTTCTTTGGTAAGTGATAAACTTTCTAGCCAATGTTGTAATGCATGTGCCTTGCCTATGTCGCCATGCATATGCATTTTCTTTTCCAGCAATAGCGTGGCGAGCTTTTCGCCTTTTGCAAGGCCGATCAAGGCGTTGCTACTGATGTCAATACTGACATCGGCTAGGGCTTCTTGCTTACTTAAAATCACACGACGTGACTGTAAATGGCAATAAATGATGGTTTGCTGTTTAAGTAATGGTAATGCAGGCAAGGTAACTTTAAATATACTGCCACTAATTTCGCCGGGTGCATATAAATCATTATTGCGTAAGAAGTGATTGATGCGTGCTTCTGCTGTGCCTATTAACCAGTCTATACTCATAATTATGCTACAAAGTTATTGTTTGAATTGTCGTTCTTTAGTAAATCTTCGTCGCTTTCCTGAATGACGCAGGTTTTACTGAGTTTGTCATGAAAGCCTTGTTTATTTTTGTCCCAAATTATCCAAAGAAAACCTAAGCCTAATGGTAGGCTGGAAATAATATAAGCGAAGTAACGAATAATGGCTTGCGAAAGTGTTAGCGGCCCTAGCGTTTCTGCGTCGACGACTTTGCAGCTGGCTAATAATTTCCCAGGTGTGCCCGCAAACTTTAGCCATAGGAAGATGGTTAGTACGATGGGCAAAGCATAGTTAACAACAAATTCTTCTGGGCCAATATCAAAAGGGTTTTCTTTTAACATCAACGCCATAAATTTTTCTTGGCCTAACCATAGATAAAGAATAAGAGAGGTAACCGGCATAAGAATTAACATGTCGATAACCGTTGCCATTAAGCGCCGTAAGAAGCTGGCATATCTCGTTGCTGTCGTCATAGTATTTTTAACTCTCTGCTTTTGTACCGCGGTGCACAGCTACTATGCCACCACTTAAATTATGGTAGTCAACATGAGCATAGCCTGCATCTATCATCATTTCACGGAGCTCCTCTTGAGGAGGGTGCTTGCGTATAGATTCAACGAGGTATTGGTAGCTGTCTTTGTCGCCTGTGATCAGTTTGCCCATAGTCGGTATCACATTAAACGAATATTGGTCGTATACTTTTTCAAATAGTGCATTAGTGGGTTTTGAGAATTCTAACACCAATACTTGGCCACCGGGTTTAAGACAGCGCAGCATACTTTTAAGTGCTTTGCTTTTGTCAGTGACATTACGTAAACCAAAGGCAATGGTGATGCAATTGAATTGCTCATCAGCGAAAGGGAGTTGTTCGGCATTAGCTTGAACAACGCTGGTGTTATGGATGGCACCTTTATTGATTAATCGGTTTTGGCCTTCTTCAAGCATAGAAGCATTGATGTCGGACAAAATGACGTGACCGGTATTGCCGACTTGTTTTGAAAAGGCTAAGGCTAAGTCGCCTGTGCCGCCGGCTAAATCCAGTATATGGTCGCCTTCTCGCACACAGGCGATATCCAGTACAAATTTTTTCCATAAGCGATGTATGCCCATAGACATAACATCGTTCATGATGTCGTATTTATTGGCAACGGAGTGAAAAACCTCAGCAACGTGATTAACCTTTTCATTAATAGGCACGTCTTTGAAGCCAAAATGGGTCGTTTTATTGTTGTCGTTCATATTAACTTCTTATTCTAATAACACGGTGGACGTTTTTACGATTACGCAAGCGTCGCATAACGTTGGCTAAATGTTTGCGGTTTTGTACGCTAATAATAAAGTTCATGGTAGAACCTTCATTATCGCCTTGTGTGTGGGTGACGTGTTCTATGTTGCAGTCACTTTCGGCAATGGTGGTGGCTGCTTGTGCGAGTACGCCACGTTCCGTATTGGTGGTGATGCGAATGGCGGCTGAAAATGTCTTTTCTAATTGGTTATCCCATTCGAGGTCAACCCATTTGTCAGCTTCGCGCAATGCGCCTTTAATATTTTTACAGCGGTATTGGTGGATAACAATGCCGCGGCCGGGTGAGGCAACACCAATAATTTTATCGTCAGGCACGGGGTAACAGCATTTTGCATACGAAACAGCTAAGCCTTCGGTGCCTTTAATTTGTATTTTATTGTCTTGCGTGGCTTGTAAGTTTTCATCTTGCTGAGAAGGTGAAATGCGTCGTGCCACGAGTTTAGGCATACGAATACCTAAACCAATCGCCATAAATAAATCATCGATATCATCATAGCCGTACTCTTCTAATACCACTTTTAAACTGTTGCTGGGTATTTCGTCGACTTGAATTTTGTAGTCTAGCAAGGCTTGCTTCAGTAAGCGTTTGCCGAGTTGAATAGCATCTTTATTAGTGAGCTGTTTTAAGTAATGACGAATGGCTGTTCTTGATCGAGCAGTGATTACCCAGTTAAGCCAATTAGCATTAGGCTTTGCATGCGAAGAAGTGATAATGCTAACGGTTTGGCCGCTGCTTAGTTGCGTACTCAACGGCGCCATATCATTATCTATTTTTACTGACATACAGCTATTGCCAATGTCAGTATGAATAGCATAGGCGAAGTCTATCGGTGTTGAGCCCTTAGGTAATTCAATGATGTCACCTTCGGGTGTAAAGACGTAAATTTCATCTGGGAACAAATCAATTTTTACGTTTTCCAAAAATTCTTCAGAGTTGCCTGCGCGCTGTTGTAATTCAAGTAGGTCTTGCAGCCATTCACGTAAGCGTGATTGTGCATCGAGGCTGGCCTCAGAGTCTGTTTTATAACGCCAGTGCGCGGCTATGCCTGACTCTGCGAACTGGTCCATTTCTTCGGTGCGTATTTGCACTTCTATTTGCAAGCCGTGCGGCCCAAATAAATTTGTGTGCAAGGCTTGGTAGCCATTGGCTTTAGGTATGGCAATATAATCTTTAAATGTGCCGGGCACGGGTTTAAATAAATTATGTACCATGCCGAGCGTTCTGTAGCATTGGTCAACCGTATCGGTAACAATACGTACAGCAAATAAATCTTTAATATCTTGGAAACGCTGTTTCTTTTTCAGCATTTTACGGTAGGTACTAAAGATAGTTTTTTCGCGGGCATGCACGTCGCCGTATATGCCTTGTTCTTCAAGAGCTGCTGAAAAGGTAATTTCTACCTTGTTCATGACTTCTTTTCGGTTGCCGCGCGATTTGCGCATTGCTTCGGTTAATGCACGATAGCGCATGGGGTAAAGTGATTGTAGCCCCAGGTCTTGTAGTTCCATTCTGATCGTATTAATGCCTAGGCGTACAGCAATGGGTACATAAATATCTAATGTTTCTCGGGCAATACGGCGTTGTTTGTCGGCACGCATAATGCCAAGCGTACGCATATTGTGCAGGCGGTCGGCTAGCTTAATTAAAATAACCCTAATATCGCCAACCATAGCGAGCATCATTTTTTGAAAACTGGCTGCTTTGGCGGCTTCTTTGTTTTCAAAGTTAATATGGTCTAGCTTGCTAACGCCGTCTACGAGTGTGGCTACGGTGGCATTAAATAGTGAGCTAATTTCGTCTTTGGCTGTTGGTGTATCTTCAATCACATCGTGCAAAATGGCTGCAACAATCGTGTCAGCATCCATATGCATATGAGCAAGAATAATAGCCACTGAAACAGGGTGGTAAATATAGGGTTCGCCACTTTGGCGAGTTTGACCGGAATGGGCTTCAGCGCCAAACTCATAAGCTTTAGTGATGAGTTTTATGTCATCAACGGATAAATAGCTATTAACTAGGCTTGTGAGTTCGTCAAAGGGGTTTGCTACTGTGTCAGCAACAGCTGGGCTGTTGCTGGTTTTAAGGTTTGAGGCGGTTTCAACCATTAATATTGGCTTACGTCTAAATAGATGGCGGAAAGAATAGAAACCGCTAAAAGCAGTTACATAGTTTCTATTTCAGCCATATCTTCCATTAATTCTTCAGGAATAACAGGCTCTTCTATAACAGGCTTGGCTTCTAGTATGCTTTTGTCAATTAAGCCATCAGCAATTTCACGCAGTGCTGTTACTGTAGGCTTGTCATTGCCTGCTGGTACCAGTGTTTCTGCGCCATCAGCAATTTGGCGAGCACGCTTAGTAGCCACTAAAACAAGTTGAAATCGGTTATCAACGCCGTGTAGGCAATCTTCGACAGTAATACGTGCCATGAAATAAAGCTCCAAAAATAAGGTAAATCTTGCGAACTGCGTATTATAAGCGCTAGCGGGGGGTTTTACTATATGTCAAACAAGAATATTACTGCAAAAGATCAGCAATTAAGTCTTTATTGCTCTGTGCTTGCTGTGTGCAGCTTAGGCGCTGAGACTTAATAATGGTCAGCAGTTCTTGTAAAGCCTTATCAAATTGGTCATTAATGATTAAATAATCACTGCTTTGGTAGTGAGACATCTCATTGGTAGCTGCTAACATGCGCTTAGCGATGGTTTCATCACTATCTTGCTGACGGTCACGTAAGCGGTCTTCTAAGGCCTGTCTGGATGGGGGTAATATCGTAATAGCGATGCATTCAGGCATAATTTTCTGTACTTGCTGGGCACCTTGCCAGTCAATTTCTAAAATAACGTCTTTGCCGCTGTTTAATAAGCTATCGATACTGGTTTTAGATGTGCCGTAAAAGTTGCCAAATACCTCGGCGTGCTCCAAAAATGCCCCTGTAGCTTTAACTTGCTCAAATTCATCAATGCTCACAAAATGGTAGTCCGTGCCATTCACTTCGCCCTTGCGCTGTGCGCGAGTGGTGTGTGAAACCGACAGCGTTAGCATGTAGTCACTCTCTAGAGCTGCTTTAACAAGGCTGGTTTTGCCAGCCCCCGATGGCGCTGAAATAACAAATAATGATGGCATAGTAGTCGAGCTGGTAAAAAGAAGATCTATTGTACGCAAAAATCACGTAAAGTTAAAAGCGAACAATGCCGATTTAGTCACACAAAGTCCATACAAAAAAGCCTGCGTTTTCTGTAGAATAGCGCAAATTTTGAGTTATCACTAAGGAAAATTATATGTCGCAAAAAACCATACTTGTTACAGGTGGTGCAGGCTATATAGGTAGTCATGTTGTTCGCCAATTAGGCGAAAAAGGCGAAAAAGTTGTTGTGCTCGATAATTTGAGTACAGGTTTTGCAGAGTCCGTTTTACATGGAGAATTAATTGTAGGCGACACGGGCGATAAAGCATTGGTTAGTAAAATACTAAAAGAGCACGATGTAGATGCCATTATTCACTTTGCTGCGCATACCGTTGTACCCGAATCGGTGACTAACCCGCTTAAATACTATGGCAATAACACGGCCAATACGCGCAGTTTACTAGAATGCGCTCAAGACGCTGGTGTGGAGCATTTTATCTTCTCATCAACCGCCGCGGTTTATGGTATGCCAGAAAGCGGCTTAGCCAATGAAAATACGGCCTTAAGCCCAATTAACCCATACGGCATGTCTAAACTGATGAGTGAATATATGCTGCGCGACTTAAGTGCTGCATGCGATTTAGACTATGTTGTACTGCGTTATTTTAATGTGGCAGGTTGTGACCCCGAAGGCCGCATAGGCCAATCAACAGAAAAAGCCACCTTGTTAACCAAAGTGGCGTGCGAAGCCGCCGTAGGCAAGCGTGACCAAGTGGCCATTTATGGCACCGACTACGATACGCCAGACGGCACCGGTGTACGTGATTATATTCATGTAGAAGATCTAGCCAGTGCACATTTAAAAGCACTGGATTACCTACGCAATGATGGTGAGTCCGTTACCTTAAATTGCGGTTATGGCGAAGGCTATAGTGTACGTGAATTATTACAAGCCGTTATGGAAGCAAATGGTCAGGGCTTTAAAGTAGTAGAAGAGCCAAGACGCGCAGGCGATCCACCTTCATTAATC
>JAHDBX010000034.1:0-7601 GCA_020630145.1 Gammaproteobacteria bacterium
CGCCAGCTTCGGTCACTTGCATTGGGTATGTATCAAGGCTAATAACATAAGTAATGGGGCTATCTTTGGCGCGTGTAAATGCAGCTTCCAGTTCGCTTATCGTGCCAACATGTTCACCATTTGCACCTAGTGCTTTGGCATGGTCAGCAAAGTTCATTTGAGGAGCGCCTTGTTCTACAGTTAAGCAATCACGAAGTAGATTATTAAAAGACTCGCCGCCGCATGCCCTTTGTAAGCGGTTAATGCAACCATAGCCTCTGTTATCAAGTACAACTAAAATAAGTTTGTAACCGAGCATAACGGATGTGGCAATTTCTGAGTTCATCATTAAATAGCTACCGTCACCAACCATCACGACAATTTCTCTTTCTGGCGTCGCCATTTTTGCACCTAGTCCACCAGCAATTTCATAACCCATGCAAGAGAAACCGTATTCAACGTGGTAGCCTAAATCACTTTTTGTGCGCCATAACTTATGTAGTTCACCGGGTAAGCCGCCAGCTGCACATACAACAGTGGTATTGTCATCAGAGTTTCTGATAACAGCGCCAACAACTTCGCTATCTTTTGGTAAGTACTCAGCTGTATCTGAAATAGGTTTGGCCAGCGCAGTATCGGCTGATGCATTCCAAGCTTTTTGCCAGGCTAAGTAGTCTGCTTGCCAATTAGTATTAGTTTTGTAATTTTTGAGCTCGGCGTTTATATGTTGTAAAGCAACCTTTGCATCACTTTGTAAGGAAAGGCTTTCATGCTTGTGTGCATCAAATGATGAGACATTAATATTTAAGATAGGTGCAGTAATTAAACTACGCGAACCTGTCGTAAAATCTTGCAGTCTTGTACCTACTGCAATAATTAAGTCAGCCTCCTTAATTGCAGTATTCGCTGCACTAGAACCTGTTACGCCAATTGAACCTAATTGTTGTGTATGATCCCATGGAAGCGCTGCTTTACCTGCTTGTGTTTCGGCTACAGGGATTGAATGCTCTTCAGCCAAAATCTTAAGTTCGCGAACGGCTTTTGCATAGTGCACTCCACCGCCAGCAATAATCATTGGTTTGGATGCTGCTTTTATTTTCTCAATTGCCACTGCTAGCTGTTTCGCATCAGGGGCAGGGCGATTGATGCTATGTATTTTTTCATCAAAAAATGACAGTGGGAAATCAAAAGCCATCGTCTGCACGTCTTGTGGTAAGGCTAGTGTCGCAGGTCCGCACTCAACAGGGTCAAGCAAAACACGTAATGCGGCCGGCAAACTGGTAATGAGTTGTTCCGGGCGTTGTATACGGTCAAAATAACGTGATACCGGTCGTAAACAATCATTGACGGTTATGCTTGGATCATCAAAGTGTTCAACTTGTTGTAGAACAGGGTCTGGTGCACGAGAAGAAAATGTATCGCCAGGCAGTAATAACATAGGTAGGCGATTTACAAAAGCCAAGCCAGCTGCGGTGACTAAATTTGTTGCACCGGGGCCTATAGATGTTGTGCAGGCCATCATACGACGACGTCGATGCTGTTTAGCAAAAGCTGCTGCTGCTAATGCCATGCCTTGTTCATTATGTGCACGATAAGTAGGAAAGCTAGTTTTAACAGCTTCTAAGGCTTCACCCATACCTGCAACATTGCCATGACCAAAAATAGCAAAAACACCTTCAAACAAAGGTACTTTTTTTTCATCAACAATAATGTACTGTTGCTGTAAATATTTAACTAAGGCTTGCGCCATAGTTAGACGAATAGTGCTCATACTATTTGCCTCCCTTGCGTGCATTCCAAAGCTTAACCATGTTGGCATAATTATTAGCTGTGGCATCAATCAATTGCTCATCACTATAATTGCCTGTAAGCCATTGACGGCATGGTTCACCAAATAATGTGCGACCAACCATAAAGCCTTTTACCCACTTAGCATTTGCAGATTTTTTGAAGCCTTCTGCTAATACTTCTGTAGGTTGATCCAACCCTAGTAACACTACGCCACGACAGTGTGGTGCGCGTTCATCAATAAGCTGATCAACTTGCTGCCATGTTTTTTCTTCTTGTACGGGCACTTTCCACCAGTCAGGTTTTACACCTAAGTTATAAAAGCGGGTCATGCTGCGTACTAATGTCGTGCCATCAACAGGCAATACACCGTCTTTGGGTGGTATCAATTCAAGTAATAATTCGTTGCCTGCAAAACGACAGGCTTCATATAATGAAACGACTTTGCGTTCTTGTTCAAGACGTAGTTCAACAGGATCATCAGGGTGATAAAATACTAAGCATTTAACAACATGTTCTTCTGGCCATGTTATTAAATGCTGACCAACATTGTCGCCGTATTCAAAGTCTATTGGGCGACTAGATGGGTTTTCAACGGGGCGACCTATCCACCAACCACGTCCTGTTGCATCATTGAGCGCATCTTGGCCGTATTGATCGTCACATAATAAACCTGGTTGAAGTTTGCTATTGGTAGCTGTGCTTAAACCTGCTATATCGGCGCCTTTGTATGCACCTTGCAGTAATAATGATTTTAGTTTTGGCAAATCATTATCATGGCCAACTGTTTCCATAGCCATGTCGAGTAATTGTAAGCGGTGATCAAATGCAAATACACATAACTCTGTCCACTTACGTTTACGTGTAGTTACGGTGTGTAAATAGTTTAAGTGTTCATCTTGGTCGGGTTGAGGGATGGTATCGGTATTGTCTAAGTAGTATTGCAGCTCTTCAGAGGAAGGCATGGCGGGTGCGCAGCCATGGCGAGATACTACTAGTGCACCACAGGCATTTGCGTAAGCGAGTGATTGTTCATGTGATTCACCTTTAACCCAACCACGCAAGAAGCCACTCATAAATGCATCGCCAGCACCTAGTACATTTAATACTTCTACTTGTACGCCTTTGCCAGTGATACCTTTGTCGAGTGTATCCGGAATGTCATCGGTGAAAACACTAGCACCTAAGGGCCCGCGTTTTACAACAATTGTCGCTTCAGATAGTTGGCGAATTATTTTTAAACACTCGATAGTATCTTCACTGCCACCAGCAATATGTATTTCTTCTTCTGTGCCAACAATAAGGTCAAATAACGGCAATACGCTTTGCAAGTGTTGTGTTACCGATTCATTAGAAACAAAACGGTTTTCACCTTCGCCTTTACCTGTTAGTCCCCAGAGAACAGGGCGGTAATCTATATCCAGTGCAGTTTTGGTGCCATTCATTGTGGCAAACTTAATGGCTTTGCGACATACGGCATTCATTTCTGGTGTAGATAGATGTGTTCCAGTCATGACGAGTGCTTCAGAGCTAGCAATAAAGTCTTCGTGAATGTCTTCTTCACGAATTGCCATGTCTGCGCAGTTTTCTCTATAGAATATTAAAGGGAAAGTATCTTTGTCCTTGATGCCTAATAATACTAAGCCGGTAAGGCGTTCAGGATCGTAAGTAATTTGGCTAGTGTCGCAGCCAACAGAGTTTAACTCTTCAGTTAAAAAACGACCGACTTGCTCATCGCCTAAACGAGTCAGCATGGCTGATTTTAAACCAAGGCGTGCGGTGCCGTACGCTATATTGCCAGATGAGCCGCCAAGGTATTTTGCGGTACTGCTAGCGTCTTCTAAACGAGCGCCGACTTGCTCCGCGTATAAATCGATACCTAATCGACCTAAACTGATAATATCCAGTGTTTTTGTTACCATTTAATATATCCTCAAATTTTACCTAGCATTTTATTGATAAGCATTTATTGCCTATCGGCCAAATTTATCCGCATTGTAAGGCAAGATAAAAAGAGGCATATAGGCGTAATATTGATAAAACTGTATAAATAAAAATTTATGTAGAGAAAATCTTTTTGCATACATTAAAACTGAAACTACCAAGATTAATATGCAAACTTAAAAACTACATATATGTCGAGGTTTAATGATGCGTAAATGTATTGGCAATATTCGTTGCCACTCTACTTTTTAATGTTGTGCTATGTGTTATAGCTAAATCTACTACTACCTTCAAGAAGGTAGTAGTAGAAATTTATATTTTTGATCAAGTGTTTGCACATTAATGTGACGACTTGCGAAACGTGTTTAAATTAAAAGAAGTTATATTTAAACGAGAGTTTCTTTGGTTAAATATTTTTAGCTAGCTTCTTTGTCTACACGAGTAAACTCTGCTAAATCAGCTTCTAACTGTTCTAGCTCGGCACCACCAGCCATCATTTCAAGCACTTGCTCACGTGTTACTTCAGACTTCAAGTAACTACCTAGGCTTTGACCTCTGTTTAATAGTGTAAATCTATCAGCAATAGGGTAGGCATGGTGTACGTTATGTGTAATTAGAATAACAGCTAAGCCACGCGCTTTCGCTTTTGCAATGACTTTAAGAACGTTTGCAGATTGCTTAACACCTAAAGCCGCTGTTGGTTCATCAAGAATTAATACGCGTGCGCCAAAATGAATAGCGCGTGCAATAGCTAATGATTGACGTTCACCGCCAGACATTGTGCCAATTGCTTGAGAAGGGTTTCTCACATTAATACCCATGTCAGCTAAACCTTGGCGCGCAATTTCATTGGCTTTTTCAATATCAAATTGTTTGAATGGGCCCCAACCTTTTTGAATCTCACGACCCATAAAGAAGTTGCGGGTTACACTCATTAGCGATACTAGTGCTAAATCTTGGTATACCGTTGCAATACCTGCATCTAATGCGTCTTTAGGAGAGTCAAAATTTACGGGTTCTCCATCAATTAGGTATTCACCTTCACTAGGTTTGTGTACACCAGCTAAAGTTTTAATTAAGGTAGATTTACCTGCGCCGTTATCACCTAGTAAGCAGTGACACTCACCTTGTTTAACGACCATATCGATATCTTTAATAGCGATAACTGAGCCAAAAAAACGACTTACTTTTTTCAGTTCTATAACAAATTCACTTTTACTCATAATAATGTCCTACTTGGCTTCAGTGATGCGCTTACGCACATAATTATTAAATATAACGGCGATGAGTAACATCAAACCTAAGAATACACGGAACCATGATGAGTCAACGCCCATAAAGTTCAAGCCAACGGATACGATACCGAAGATTAGTGCACCAAAACATGCGCCAAGAATTGCACCGTAACCACCGGTTAGTAGTGTGCCACCGATAACAGCAGCGATAATCGCTTCAAATTCTTTTAATAGACCACGGTCTGCTGAGGCAGAACCAAATTCCATTACTTGTATAGTTGCAAATAAACAAGCACAGAAGGCAGTAAACATAAATAGAGCAATTTTTAAACGAGCAGTTGGAATACCAACATTTTTTGCAGCATTTAAATCGCCACCAACAGCAAATATCCAGTTGCCAATACGTGTTTTTAATAGTACCCATGATGAAACTATGCCTAAGCCTATCCACCAAACAACAAGCATTGGGATGCCTGGAACAACAGGTGAGCCATCTTTGTAAGTCTCTATCCAACCAGAATTGGCCGCCCATGTGAATAAGCCTGTAAGTATGTGGCCTGAAAAGAGCCAGCTTATGAATGTACCGTCAGAGAATTCACCAATACCACCAACAATTGTTCTGTTGGTTAACCAGCTTGCTATACCGATCGTTAAACCGCGTAATATAAATAGGAAAGCCAAAGAAACGATAAAAGACGGCAGACCTGTGCGAACAACGATCAAACCATTAATACCGCCTAGTAGCATAGAACCGACAAAGGCAAACAAAACAGCCATTTCAATAGGCCAACCCCAATATACTGTTGGAATAGCCAATAGCATACCGGCAAAGCCAATCATTGAGCCTATAGATAAGTCAAATTCACCTGCTATCATCAATAAACAGGCACCTATGGCAAGAATACCTAACTGAGCAGAGAAAACTAACCAAGAGATTGTGCCTTCTAAAGAATAAATACCTGTATCACCAGCAAATATGCCGAAAAAGATAAAAACTAAAATGGCGCCGGCGAGGGCTCCTAGTTCAGGTCTGTTCAATAGACCTTTGATTGCAGATTCCTTTCTGACTCGTTCGTCCTTATTTGCATGTGCAACGCTGTTACTAGTCATATAATTATGCCTTTGTTACTTGTAAAGATTATTTTTAAGCTAAACATATATTAGATAAATTCTAGATAAATACTAGGAAAATACTACGTTAGCGGATTGGGATGTTCCAGTTGCGTCAAATATAAAACAAAACCACCTAAAATGGAATACATTTTTTAAATAATTTGCATATGGATGTTCTATTTCTATTCTATTCTCAATTCTCACACATTCTTTCAAAAGTTTCCTTAAGCTATTGAAATAATAGTGAAAACTTCCTGTGAGCCTTATTTTTTCTGCCAAAAAAGTCATGCGTCAATTAATTTATACGGTGATTTTTTGAAAAAGTCTGTTTCATTTTGATTATTTTAATGTAGAATGCATGAGTCATTTAAATTTCTATTTGAAATAAATGATTTGTTTTTAGAATAATAAACTTGAAAATTGGAGGAGTCATTATG
The DNA here is from genome assembly GCA_020630145.1 of Gammaproteobacteria bacterium. Classification (GTDB taxonomy): domain Bacteria; phylum Pseudomonadota; class Gammaproteobacteria; order HTCC5015; family HTCC5015; genus JAHDBX01. Next base: position 6,497 of record JAHDBX010000034.1, read on the forward strand.
TCTCTACGTAAGAAAATCAGTTCAATCTTTATGATTGCACTTGTAAGTCTTTTTATGTCTGCAAATGTGCAAGCAGATGGCGAAAAGTTCGTTTTAATTAGTCATGCTCCTGATTCGGATTCTTGGTGGAACACTATCAAAAATGCAATCAGACAAGCTGGTGAAGATGTGAACGTTAGCGTTCAATATCAAAACCCACCTACAGGTGATCTTGCTGATATGGCTAGAATCATTGATCAAGCTGTTGCACGTAACCCAGATGGTATCATTGTGACTATCGCTGATTATGATGTATTAAGAGGTCCTATCTCTAAAGCAGTTAAAAAAGGTATTCCTGTTGTAACTATCAACTCTGGTACTCACAAACAAAGTGAAGCGCTAGGTGCGATGTTCCACGTTGGTCAGCCTGAATATGATGCTGGCTTTGGTGCTGGTAAAAAAGCAAAAGCTGCTGGTGCGAAAAGCTTCTTATGTGTTAACCACTACATTGAAAACCCTGCTTCTGTAGAGCGTTGTCAAGGTATTGCTGATGCAATGGGCGTATCTTTAAAAGGTAACATGATTGATTCTGGTATTGACCCAGTTGAAATTCAAAAGAAAGTCGAAGCATTCATGCGTTCTAAGCCAAACACTGATGCAGTTATCACTTTAGGTCCTACATCAGCTCATCCTACAATCAGAGCTCTTAAGGGTAATGATGATGTTTACTTCGCAACATTTGATTTAAGTGGCGAAATTGCTACTGCAATTAAAGCGGGTACAATTGAGTTTGGTATTGATCAACAACCATACTTACAAGGTTACTTACCTGTAGTTGCGTTGGCACTAAATGTTCGTTATGGTCTTGCTCCTGCAAACCACATCAACTCAGGTCCTGGTTTCGTAACTAAATCTAACATTGGTTTAGTTGAGAAGTTCGCTGGCGAAATTCGCTAAGCTTCTAACCTAAGTTAGGTATTTTTGCCCGCTCTCTGGCTCCAGGGGGCGGGCAATATTTATCCCTTTACTGTACAATTGGAATGTTGGGGGATTGTCTTTTATAGATCAAAAATTCATTTAATAAAAATAATCTGGTTGTGAGAGGCGGATCATGAGTAGTGTAGTT
>JAHDBX010000034.1:7611-9868 GCA_020630145.1 Gammaproteobacteria bacterium
GAATCAAATATCAAGTCGCCATAGTGACTTGAGTAAGCGACTCAAGCAAGTAGCCGAATTTTTATTGGAAAACCCAAGCATAGTTGCATTGGAAACTGTTGCTAATATAGCAGCAGAGGCAGGTGTGCATCCATCGGCGTTAATTCGTTTTGCCGCTGCTTTTGGTTTCGATGGTTTTAGTGAGATGCAGCAACTCTTCAGAGATAAGCTAGTAGAACACTCCACCAGTTATAGAGAAAGAGTCAGGCTTTCTTATGACAGAGCTCGAAGTGATGGTGCTCCAGCTGTGTTAACAAGCCAAAAAATCGTTGATGAATTTGTAGAAGGTAATGCCTTATCTATTCATCAAATGATGGATACAATTGACGTTAATGATATTGAATGTGCTTTAGATTTATTAGAAAAAGCAAAAACTATTCATGTAGTAGGCGTTAGGCGTTCATACCCAATTGCAAATTACTTTGTGTATGCATTGCGCCAAATTAAAAAAAGGGCGTTTATAGTAGATGGGTCTTCTTCAATGAAGCAAGAACATGCTGATATTTTAATACCAGATGAAGACTTATTATTTGCTATTAGTTACACCCCCTATGCGCAAGAAACGCGAGACGTATTATTAACTGCTTATAATGCTAATATACCCATTATAAGCTTATCGGATAGTCGACTCAGTCCTTTGTCGTCACTATCTAATGTGTTTTTTGAAGTGAAAGAAAGTGAGGTGCGAGGTATTCGTTCGCTTACTGCTTCATTAACGCTGGTGCAATCTCTAGCTATTGCATTTGCCAGTCGTTTAGAAATACCTAAAAATTAAATAGTCTGGAAAAATTTTTATGCTTAATATTAGTTTAATCGGTGCGGGTCGCATCGGAAAATTGCATGCACACCATTTAATGGAAAATGCGGATTGTAAAATTGTTTATGTGGCAGATGCCTTTGAAGAAAATGCTATTGCTTTAGCGGCTGACACAGGTGCGAAAGTGGTTAGTGCTGAAGAAGCCATTAGTGCTAAAGATGTTGATGCGGTAATTATCGCAAGCCCTACAGATACACATTCGCATTATAGTCACTTGGCATTAGATGCAGGTAAAGCTATATTTTGTGAGAAGCCCATTGACTTGGATTTATCGCGCGCTAAAAAAATAGCGGATCATGTTGGTGAAACAAACTTGCCTTATATGCTAGGTTTTAATAGACGTTTTGATCCATCATTTATGCGTTTAAAAGAGCAACTTCCTCTGTTGGGTAAGTTGGAGCAAGTATTGATTGTGAGTCGTGACCCTTCGCCACCGCCAGTGTCTTATATAGAGCATTCGGGTGGTTTGTTTAAAGATATGATGATTCATGATTTAGATATAGCCCGTTGGTTATTGCCAGAAGAGCCAACAGAAATATTTGCTGTGGGTGATTGCCTTGTCGACCCCGAAATTGCTACTGCAGGTGATATTGATACTGCAATGGTAACCTTGAAAACTAAAAGTGGTATTCAATGCCAAATCATAAATAGTCGCCGTGCTGCTTATGGTTATGACCAGCGTATAGAAGCTTTTGGTGAAGCGGGCATTCTAAAGGCTGATAACCCAACTGAGACAACGACAACATTTATGGGTAAAGATGGCGCTACTGGCGACAAGATAATGCACTTCTTTTTAGAAAGGTATGCCGATGCTTATCGTTTACAGTTAAATGCGTTTGTTGACTCGGTTGTTAATGGTTCACCTGCTGCTACAACTGTTGATGATGGCGTTAAGGCGCTAAGATTGGCTGAAGCCGCTAAAGAATCTTTAGATGCTGGTAAGCTAGTAACAATTTAGATCTTTAATAGTTTTATATTTATAAAGCCTCCTTTTAAAGGGGGCTTTTTTGTTGCTGGAGATTTGGCTCTTGGTGTCTATATGTACAGCAGGGTGCTGACCTAAGGCAAAAGGGCTATGGCGACTGGATATAAGCTTTTAAAGGGAAATATTGGGTAGGTGTATAATTGGTGCCGAGGGCGAGAATCGAACTCGCACTTCCGAAGAAACCGGATTTTGAATCCGGCGCGTCTACCAATTCCGCCACCCCGGCACAGGGCGTAAAGTATAGTGGATTTAAAACTTAAGGCAAGTATTTTTTTAGCTAATATTTCAAAAAATTAACGTCATCTTGATGAATCTTGAGTTATGCTTAATATCAATGAAAGGCCATCTGTGATTCATGAATCATAGTGACATCAGGTTGAATTTATTTTTACCATTAATGATTGAAATAACCTGAA
>JAHDBX010000035.1:0-7290 GCA_020630145.1 Gammaproteobacteria bacterium
TCCTGCCAAATGTCGGCAGAAGGCGTATTAAATATTTTATCAGCAGAGGCGGGTGTGGTTAGCCAAGCGTTTTCTATCATTTCATTGGTTAGCTGTTCTGAGCTCCAGCCAGCATAGCCAAGTGATATATGGTAATCATCAGGGCCTTCGCCAATAGCAATTGACTCAATAATATCTTTGGATGTGGTTAAATTAATATCTTTGGTTACGGGTACAGTGTTTTCCCATGTTTGACCTTCAATATTGCGGTGTAATATAAATCCACTTTCGGGTTGTAAGGGGCCGCCTTCATATAGCATGGTATGCTCATTGCTTGTGCTGCTTACATCTAACTCTTGAAATAGCTCAGCCATAAGATAGGAGCTTTGGCGGTTTAAGGTGATGCCCATTAGGCCTTCATCATTGTGTTCGCAAATAAGTGTAACGGTTTGATGAAATTTATCATCTTGTAAACTAGGCATAGCTATGAGTAAGTGCCCGGTAAGGTCATCGCTTTTGGTGTCGCGTAAACTGATTTGGCTGTTATTGATGGTCTTGCTTGTTGCTGATGCCGCTGTTTTCATAGAGCTGAATGGTTCTTTCATTATTTTCTTCACCTTATCTTATCGCTACTGTGCACACAACTTTATTTTTTGAAGGCTTTCACAAGTTTTAAGCAAGTTAATAGTTTTATCTTGTGCTTAAGTCGCCTTGTTTAAATATCCATGTACGTACGATCTCTATTTGATCAGCAAGTTCACTTAATTCTGCGGTGAATGGTGGAAAAGGTGAAGCAAGGCGGATAGTCCGTTTTGCTGCTTCATCTAAAATTGAACTGCCAGATGAGCGTAAAATTTTGGTTTCTACAACTTGGCCGTTTGATTTGATCTCTACTTCAAGCAGTAGATCTCCTTGTAATTTACTGAGTCTTGCATCTTTCGGGTAGTTTACATTCCCTATACGCTCGACTTTATCAACCCAGGCTGCCATATAGGCTGCTGGCGCATATTCCTTGGTGCGGGCAGTGACTTGTAAAACTTTAGGTAGTTTTGCGTATTTTTCCGAAGTAAGTTTTAATTCGGTTGTTTGTTTGGCAATTTGTAGTTCTAAAGCCTGCAATTGCTTTTCAATATCTGTGAGTTCGCTTTTTGGGTCGGGCTTCTTTTTGCTTTCAATTTCATCAGTAGAGAATAAGCGTGTTATAACTTCTTGTTGCTCGGGCGTTTGTTGTTGAACCTGTTGTTCTAAGGGTTGTGGTGACACTCCCGTTTCTTCAGTGGGTTCTGTTGCGGCAAAGGCTTCGCTTGGGCGTAAGCGCTCTTCACTTTCGCCACCACCGTCTTGTGAAACTTGTGCTAAGTAATCTGCTTCTTCTGGTGTGTCGCTATTTTGTGTTTGTACCAAAATTACTTCAAGTGACGGAGGTGCTTCAAGCTTGGCGTTGTCTAAAAAATCAAAGCCAAAGCCCAAGATGAAAATAGCATGCATAACAGCTGCAAAAAATAGCATCATACCCAAGCGGTCAATGTCTTTGACTTCGACTTGCTGGTTTACATTCATGTTGTCGTCGTAATAAAGGCTGGCCAAAATATTATCGTAATATGAGTTTTAAATAATGTAACGGTACTTGGTCGTTTAAGCAAGGCTTTCTGCAAGAAAGTCCATGTATTGCCCACCTATGTCGAGGTCAAATTGTTGGTTGAGTTCACGAATACAGGTAGGGCTAGTGACGTTAATTTCAGTTAGGTAATTGCCAATAACATCTAAGCCTGCAAACCCAACGTCTCGTTTGCGTAGCCATGGGCCAACAATGCTACAGATTTTTTTATCGTTGTCTGATAATGCCAGGCCTTTGCCTGTGCCGCCAGCGGCTAAGTTGCCACGGTTTTCCCCGGCATCAGGTATACGTGCTAAAGCGTAGGGAACGGGCTTGCCGTTAATCATCAGAATACGCTTGTCCCCTTGTTTAATTTCCGGGATATACTTTTGCGCCATGACTTTACGCTGATTAAGTTGGGTAATGGTTTCTAGAATAACGCCGGTGTTTTTGTCGCCGCTTTGCACACGAAAAATGCCACTGCCACCCATGCCATCAAGTGGTTTGACGATGATGTCGTTGTGCAGCGCTAAAAAGTCGCGTAAGCGTTCTTGTGATTGTGTAACGAGTGATTCTGGTGCCAGTTCTGGGAAGTGTGCTGTACTCAGTTTTTCACTGATTAAGCGCAGACTTTTAGGATTGTTGGCTAATAGTACGCCTTGTTTCTGTGCCAACTCTAAAATATGTGTAATGTAAATATACTCCATATTATAGGGTGGGTCTAAACGCATAAGGACAATATCGAATTCGTTGAGGCTAGTGTCGTTATATTCACCTTTATCAAACCAATGGTCTGGGTCACGGTGAACGGTGAGTGGACAGCAATAAGCTTTTGCCTGACCTTTGTGGCTGTAAAGATTATCTTTTGTAATATAGCTTATTGACCAGCCTTTATCTTGGGCAGCCCATAGCATCGCAAGTGTAGAATCCTTTTTGTAATTTATGGACTCTATAGGGTCCATTACGACAGCTAGTTTACGACTCATACTTATGCCTTGTTTGCTTCAGCAATTTCTCGAGCGGCAGCGAGTAGCGCTAAGCGTGCTACTACACCATAGGCATAAAACCGGTTTGGTTGGGCATCGGGTTGCTGCTGGCAATCCGGCGCATTACACGATTCTGCAAAGGCTAAGGGCTTAAAGTGCATGCCGGGTGAGTTCAGGCTTTCTGAAGCCGACTTTTTAGTATGTATGCGGTAGAAGCCGCCAACAACGAAATGGTCCATCATATAAACAACGGGTTCGGCAACAGAGTTGTCCTCGATCGTTTCGTTAGTGTAGACACCTTCTTGGATGATAACTTTTTGTACTTTTACACCTTCTTTAGTTGATGACATTTTTGTGCGTTGTTTACGATTTAGGTTTTCTATCTGGCTAACATCGGTAACGGTCATCACCCCCATGCCATAGGTGCCGGCATCGGCTTTAATAAATACATAGGGTTGCTTATCAATACCGTATTCTTTGTATTTGGCTTTGATAGTGTTTAAAACAAAGTTGGTATTTGACACGAGGCAGTCAGTACCACCGCGAGACATGAAATCTATTTTGCCGCAGTTGCTCATGGCTGGATCGATTAACCAAGGGTCTATGCCTATTAACTCGGCAAACTCTCTGGCGACTTGGCTATAGGTAGTGAAATGAGCGGATTTCAACCTGTTTGCCCAGCCTAAAGCAGGTGGAGGCAGTATGTTTTGTTCTATATCTGTCAATAGGTCAGGAATGCCACTACTTAAGTCGTTGTTAAGTATTACTGCGCAAGGTGAGTGATCGCCAGCATATAGACGCTTACCTTCTTTGCGTATGGTTTGTACGGGTAGTACGGTGCCATTTTGCAAGGTTACAGTGGTGCCTTCATCTGGTTCAGCTAGCATGCCTATATGCACTTTGTAGCCAGCACTTTGCGCGATATCAGCTAATGCAGCAATGCTCTGCATATAAAAAGTATTTCGAGTGTGGTTTTCGGGAATAATCAGTAGGCTGTCGGCATTTGGGCACACTCTGTCGATTGATGATTGTAATGCATGAACTGCATAAGGGATCATGGATTGACTTAAATTATTAAAGCCTGCCGGGAATAAATTGGTATCGACGGGGGCAAGTTTAAAGCCTGCGTTTCTAAGGTCGACAGAACAATAGAACGGTGCGGGTGACTGCTTAAATTGGCGTCTAAGCCAGAATTCAATATCTGCTTGGTGGTCAAGTATATGTTGCTCAAGCTTTTCTAAAGGGCCTTGATAGGCGGTAACTAAGTGTGGAACGTTGTTGAGTACGGCTGACATAGTATTCTTTATTAATGATTATTATTGACGGCGTTTAGTGTACCTTTTTTTTCATTTTGGCGCAGATTAACTGTATGTGTTATTATTGTCAAAATTAAGGTTTACAACTCTGCGATTTATGCTAAAGAAAATGCGCTAAGTGCTTTTTTCTTAAGGGATTGTTGATTAAATTTCGAGCATAGGCTACATTGTAAGTTACAGTAGTCTGTATTAACTGAAGTAAGTGATGTAGCGAAGCGTTAGTAGAAAAATAAAAAATGATAATAATGCTGTTTTTAAACAAATATACAAGGATTTGAGTGTCATGGGCGCTAATCCAGATGGCTTAAAAGTCATGGTAATAGATGATAGTAAAACTATTCGTCGTACTGCAGAAAGCTTGCTGAAAAAGGCGGGTTGTGATGTGGTAACGGCAACTGATGGTTTTGAGGCATTGTCTAAAATAACTGAGCATGAACCGGATATTATTTTTGTGGATATTATGATGCCGCGATTAGACGGGTATCAAACATGTGCTCTAATTAAGAACAATTCTGTATTCCGAAATACACCTGTCATTATGTTATCGAGTAAAGATAGCATCTTCGATAGAGCTCGGGGGCGAATAGTCGGGTCAGAGCTTTATCTGACTAAACCGTTTACGAAAGAAGATTTGCTCGGCGCAATCCAGCAACATATCTAATTCGCAAACGTTAACATTTTTTATATAGGTAATTAAGAGAGAATAGTATGAAAGTATTGATAATTGATGATTCTCCCACAGAAGTACATGTGATCAAGGGGTTTCTTGAAAAGAATAGTCATGAGGTCATTGTTGCTGAAGATGGTGAATCAGGTCTGGCTCTTGCTTCGGAAGAGTTGCCCGATGTGATTTTAATGGATGTTGTGATGCCTGGTTTAAATGGTTTTCAGGCAACGCGTGCGTTGAATAAAGACGAAAAAACGGCACATATTCCTATTATTATTTTAACAACCAAAGATACTGAAACAGACAAGATTTGGGGTATGCGTCAAGGCGCTGCTGATTACCTTGTTAAGCCAGTAACTGAAAAGAACTTGATGCATCATATCAGTGAAGTGCTAGGTTAATAATGACTGACGTATTCACCTTATTAAAGTCTTATGATTTGCGCTGTGAGCAAATGGCGCGCAATCTTGATTTGCCTGTATCGGCACAAGAAGAGTGGCGTGGTTTAGGTTTTAAGGTGAGTAATATTGAAATGGCTATTGGTATTGATGCAGTAGTTGAAATTATTGATTATTGCGATACAAGAAAATTGCCAAATACCGTTTCTTGGTTTCATGGTGTTGCTAATGTACGGGGTACATTAGCTGCAATTAGTGATTTTAGGGAAATGCTTTTTTCTGAGCCTTGTGCTATGGGCGCTTCAACGAGAATTATTTTGCTACGTACTGGTGGCACAATGATTGGTTTATTAGTTGATGAGGTGACAGGTATTCGTAATAGCCCTAATGGCGTTTTAGATGAAGTGATAGGCCATTTGAAAGGTGACTTAGCAAGCTTTGTTAAAGGTTGTATTCGGCATGACCGTATGTTTTTACCCGTTTTGGATTATGAGCGTTTAGTCTCAAACCCACTGTTTTTATCCGTTCAAAGCAAAACAAATTAATTGTATGACTGACTCTGAACTACATATACAAATTAGAGGCAAATAAAATGAAAATCCCTTTTTTTAGTGGTGCAAAAAAAGCCAAGAAGGCCACCTCAGGTGAGGCTAATAAAGGCGGTAGTAGTTTATTTATAATTTTAGCCATGATCATGGTCGGGTGCTTCTTAGCTTCTGGTTGGCTTATGTATATTGCGAATAATCGAATTCAGAATAACGTACAGTACATCGATTATATTACTACTGCAAAATTAGTATCCCAACAAATTATCCCGAATGCTACGCAAGCAGCACAGGGTGTTGACCTTGTTGCCGAGGTTGTAAAAAAACAACAGAGAACATTTAGTCAGGCACTGGATGGACTCATTAATGGTTCGCCTGAAACGGGCTTGCCGCCATTAGATGATGTTTATAGTGCTGAGTTAGGTGGTGTGCGTAGAAGTTGGGCGGAATATAATTCTTCGTTGGACACAATTGTAGGTGCGGTAACAAGAATTGATAACATTAACTTCCAACTTGATTATCTACGTAATACTTACTTCGATAGTGTGCGTCAAGAGTTAGAAAAGCTAACGAATGAATTTTTACGTATTAAAAATATTGACCGTTATTATGAAGTCACGCAAATTGCATCATTGGTTCGTATCTCGGTGTCAACGTTAACGGATATCATTGTGGGTGATGCTGATACAACGTCTGAAGCTTTCGTTCGCTATCAAGATAACTATGCAGATTATAAGAGTAGTATTGATCGCTTCCCTAAAAAGTTTGATGATAACTTTGATATTGAAATTCCAGTTAGAAAGCTGAATAACTTAGCTGCTAGTGGTCAGGATTTCTCGGACACTGTTATTGTACAAGCAACAAACTTAGTAAGTGTGAAAGAAGCTTCGGGTGTTATTAGCCGATTAGCTGATAATACTTTGTCAACAATAACGGCTTTAGAAATTGCGGTACAAGAGCAGAATGAGCAAAACAGGTTGCTTACTTATATAGGTATTGGTGCGGGTGCGGCTGGATTGGTGCTAATGATTTTATTAGGTTTATTGCTTATTCGTTCTGCACGTAGAAGAGAGCAAGAATCGGTTAACACGAACCGTAGTAACCAAAATTCGATTTTAAGACTGTTAGATGAAATGTCTAGTTTGGCGGAAGGTGATTTAACTGTGCATGCTACCGTAACCGAAGATATTACTGGCGCTATTGCTGACTCGGTTAACTTCTCTATCGATGCTTTGAGAAACATGGTAACCACAATTGATTCTACCGCGAACGAGGTTTCCAGTTCATCACAAAAAACACAACAAGTTGTATCTCGTTTACGTGAAGCGAGTACACAACAACGTAACGAGATTACAGATACGACATCAGCGATTACTCAAATGGCGGAAACGATGGAGTCTATATCTGAGTCAGCAAAAACATCATCACAGGTTGCTTTGCGATCTATTGAAATTGCGAATAAGGGTGCTGAAACAGTAACGCGTAATATTGATGGTATGGATACTATTCGTGAGCAGATTCAAGGTACATCGAAACGTATTAAACGATTGGGTGAAAGTTCGCAACAAATTGGTGAGATTGTAAGTTTGATTACCGATTTGGCCGACCGCACAAGTATTTTGGCTTTGAATGCTGCGATTCAAGCATCGTCAGCGGGTGACGCTGGTCGAGGTTTCGCGGTTGTTGCCGACGAGGTACAGCGTTTGGCGGAACGAGCCGGTAGTGCGACCAAGCAGATATCTGGCCTTGTAGAAACTATTCAATACCAATGAAGCGGAAAGAACAGCGGGTGGCTGAGAATT
>JAHDBX010000035.1:7300-9765 GCA_020630145.1 Gammaproteobacteria bacterium
ACAAAAAATAAGTTCTAAGACTGCTTGCGTTATTGTAGAAACGATTCAAGCGGATACCAATGAAGCGGTAAGCTCGATGGAAGAAAGTACAGCGGGTGTTGTGGCTGGTGCAAGAATTGCTGAGGAAGCGGGCCAATCATTGGTAGAGGTTGAAAGAGTATCTGAGCAGTTAGCAACGCTAATTCAAGAGATGTCAAGCGATGCATCAAATCAGGCTGATAGTGCGAAGCACATTGCGGAGTCGATGAATATTATTCAACGTATTACTGCTGAAACGTACGAAGGTACTGATAAAACAACAAAATCTATTACTGATTTAACCAACTTGGCAACCGAATTGAAAAAATCTGTTTCGGGCTTCAAGTTGCCGGATTCAAGTGACTTTGAATCAACCATATTAGACTAACTCTTAAACGCTTGCGGTTAATAAAAAATTTATGTCTCAATCTATAGTCGATATGCAGAGTGCTTTACGATTTGACTCCTTAAGTTGGGTTAATGAAGAGTTACGTCAATTGCTCGTCGATATCCAGCGTGAACTAGAACAGTTTAGTCGCTCTGATGATACGGCTGACACGCAGCAGGCAGCTTTTTTGCTTGAACAGCTTAGCGGCACCTTGTCTTTAATTGAAATTAATGGAGCATCTTTACTTAGTAAAGAAATGACAGAAGTGCTTGATGCACTTGCTCACTCTAAAATTGAAAAGAAAGATTATGCTTTAGAGTTATTGATTAGCTCAGCTCTTCGAATAGAAGATTATTTGGATTACCTATCTTCTGGTAATACAGATATCCCTGCGCTGTTGTTGCCTATTATTAATGACTTGCGTGAAGTTCGTAATGCTGAGTTAATGTCAGACAAAGTTATTTTTATGCCAGACTTTCAGTCGGCTATGGATACCATTGAAATTCAAGCCTTAGATACTGATGATATTCAACTGTTGGCTAGAAAACAGCGTGTTGTTTATCAAGCAGGTTTACTTAACTTATTTAAGAAAGAAAATATACCAACGGCTTGTGATCGCATGCAAGCATCGTTACATGCCTTGTATACAGCATCAAAAGAGCGTTTGTCAGCTAATATGTGGTGGATTGGCGCGGCTTTAATTGATGTGGTTGGTGAAGTACAAGATGAAAGTCGTGTGCCTTTATTAACACTTTTAGGTCAGCTTGATCGTAATATGAAAGTGCTTATTGATGAAGGTGAAGAAGGTGTGCAAAAAGTTATTACCTTCGAACTGATCAAGAATATGCTGTATTACTTGGCAAAAAGTGAAGTGCAAACAGACAGAGTTGATCAAGCTAGAAATGTTTATAAGTTAGATAGTTATTTAATTAAAGACTTACGTAGCCAAACTAGCAGTTGGTTAGGGCCACCCAATAAGCAGCTTATTGATACGGTATCGAAAGCATTATATGAAGATGTAAATTCAATTAAAGATGTAATTGATGTTTATTCTCATAGTGACAGGCAAGATGTGACGTCACTGCAGCAGGTTAGTGAGGTGATGCAAAAGATTGCTGATACCTTAACTATGCTAGGTTTGGGAACGACTAAAAATCGTATTATGAGTGAAAAGGCAATGTTGGATCAGCACATTGCGGATAAAACACCTCTAGATGATGAAGCAATGATGTTAGTCGCATCTGTTTTATTGACTATTGAAGAAGACTTGCAGGCTTATAGTGATAACCGAGAGACCTTAAGTGATGTTAGAAGTGATGAGGTTCGTGATAGTAATGATGATACTTCGGTTATTGCTGAAAATAGAAAAGTTACGTCCACATTAGCAAATGAAGCATTACGTGATTTGTCATGGGTCAAAGATGTTTATCTGGACTATTTGCAGCCTGATGGTAATACGGAAATTTTAAGCAGAGTACCAAAAGTCATGCGCTCAGTAGCGGGTGCTATGTTTATACACCCATTGAGTGGCATCGTTACGTCATTGAATGAGTTAAAAGACTATATTGAAAACGTGCTTATTGCTCAAGAGCATCGGCCTCAAGAAAAAGAACAAAATGTTTTTGCGGAAATCATTACAAATATTGAATGTTTTTTAGAGGCTACTGTTGAAAATCGTTTAGATGCAGAGTTGTTTATTGATGCGGCGAACTTGGCTTTAGATGAGTTAGAAGAAATCAGTCCTGCTATAGCAAAAGCAAGTGATGAAGGTAGCATCTCAGCGATTAAAGATGATTTGCAGGATTTAGCGGGCGAGATGGAGCTTGATATAGATGTTCCTATCATTGAAATGCCAACCCTCGATGCTGAGCCTGAAATTGCTGCCCCCGATATTGTTAATTTGGCTGAAGCCAGCTCTGTGGAAAACGAATCGATTCAGCTTGAGACTGTAGAGCCTGAAGCCGTTGCTGCTGTTGAAGAAGCTGCTGTTACAAGTTTGCAAATCGTTGCGGAAGACGCCGATAGTGAAATTATTGAAATCTTCATCGAAGAAGCACTT
>JAHDBX010000036.1:0-4580 GCA_020630145.1 Gammaproteobacteria bacterium
GGGCTGTCCGGTAGTTGGAAGCGCATTAAGGTGTCAGTCGTTGTTTGGTTGATGGTGTTGGCTAAGCTATGTGCTACTGCATCAATAAATTGCGCGTCGAGATCAGAAAACGCTTTTTCTTTTTTCTTATAAACAAGTAGCATGCCCATTACATTTGATGTATGCATAATCGGTGATAAGATAATGCTTTGCATCTTGTGTCTGCGTAAACTACGTGAGGACTTAAACTCATCAATTGACTTTAAGCTTTCTATATAAACTGTTTTTTTAACTGAGGCAATATACGCTGCTTCGTTATTTTTATTTAATGACAACACATTCTTTTGGTCGCCTCTGTCAAGTTGGCTATTGTAGCGTAGAACAAATTCATCGCCGGCTTTGTAGGTTATAAATACTTCGCAAAGATCAGCATCAAGTTCTGTAACAGTGGCAAGAGCACATTCTTTAAATATAGCAAACGAATCATTAAGTTGGTCAATAGAGTCTTCAATTGCTTTAATTAAATTGCGGCGTTGTTTTTGTATAATGATATGTTCTTCAATGGTTTTCCGTTCGGTAATGTTGCGCACATTGCCGACTAAGCCATTTACTGCAGTTTGGTCTTTATTAAACTGTGGTTGGGCACCAATTTCTAGCCATAGAATATTGCCTGCACTATCACGTGTTCTAAACGTACAGTTTGCCGCTTCATTCTCTTTAATTTTACTGACTAAATCATTTAGCAAGCCAATATCTTCTAATAAAGGTTGCCCCATCCAGTGTGGTAGTTTTTTTAACTGTTTTATATTGTAACCAGTAATATTTTCAAACGACTTTGAAGCCCAGTGAATGCTGGGAGTACCTGACTTATCAAAGTTTGCACGAAATGAAAATGTACCACTTAATGTGATGCCTAGATCTGTGTCATTACGGAAAAAATTGTGCTGGCGATTAAGCAGACTATATTGAACTGCTAAAGAGATAAAATGTTCTAAGCCATGTTGGTCTAATTGATCTAGTACTAAGGTTTGTAATGCATTGAGTGATTTTGCAAGGGAGCGAACTTCGTCAGTGTTTTCATGGGTAACAATAACAACAGGCGGTAGTTTTTCTTCGCTTAAGTGTTTTGACAAAAGTTTGCTCACCCGACCTCTTAAAAGAGTCGAGTCGCAAATGAGTAAGTCGAAGTTTATATCTTTTAAATTGTCAGCTAGGTCGTTAACGGTGCGTAAATTCTTGATGCGTAAGTTATGACCACTAACGGAAGACAGAATACCATGTAACTCAAGGTTATCTGTGCGACCTTTAACTGCAAGAATAATATCTACAGGGTTGGTCGTATTGTTGGTGGTAATCGTATTAGCTTTTGCACTCATTAATCTTTACGTAGCTTGGAGTAAGGCGATATAGGTGTAGGATAACGCATTACAATATAATATGAAGAGAGAATAAAGGTAATTAAGGTTGTTATTTGGATTAAATTGGCAATAGTTTCTCTAATAATGCCGGCACTAAGTGCTAATGTCGCGATAAATAAAGCAAATTCACTGGCTTGGCCCAGGCGGACGCCAGTTTGCGTGGCGTAAGCTGGCCGTTCACCTTCATGGCGAAGCATGTAAGAAAACACCAAAGGTTTGATGATCAATACAGCAATAGCTATACAAAATGCGGGTACAAATAGGGTAGGAAGCTGGCCTATATTAAAGCTCGCGCCTAGCGTAAAGAAGAACATTATTAAGAAGAAATCACGTAGTGGTTTTAAGCTTTCGGTTATAAACCGAGCAATAGGGCTAATAGCTAAGCTAACACCACCTATGAATGCTCCAATTTCGTGGCTTAAGCCACAAAAGTGGGCTAGCTCTGCGATGCCTAAGCACCATGCAATAGCTACAAGAAAAATATATTCTTGTATTTGGTCAAATTGTCGTAGCAGACGCATGATGACGTATTTGGATACTGCAAAAGCGGCAATAGTGATAACTGGCAATGCCATTATTGGTAGTAGTAGTTCAAAAGTAGTCGCGGATGTATTGCTGTAACTTTGAATACCTAATAAGACTAAAATGGCTAAAATATCCTGCATCAATAAGACGCTCACCATTAATTCACCCATATGCTGGTGATGTAATGCGGTGGTAGGTAGTAGTTTTAAGCCAATAATAGTACTGGAAAACATCATTGCTAAACCAACAATAACGGATTCTTCTAGCGTAAATCCAAACAAGTAAGCGATGCTGCCACAAACGGAGGCAAAGATACTGGCGCTGGCAAATGTGACTATGGTTGTGGCGCGAAATAAGCCGAGTAACTCTTTAGGTTCTAGGCTCATACCGAGTAAGAATAGTAAAAATATAATGCCAACACTTGATATCTGTTCTATTAAGTCCACATCTTGTACAAAGCCAAAGCCCCATGGCCCAGCTAAAACGCCAATAACAATATAGGCAATTAACATTGACTGACGCATAAATAAGGCGAGAGTCGCGATAACGGCAGAACCAACAAAGATTAAAAAAATTAAAAATAGTATGCTTTCTTCTGGCATGTTTGATTACTTATAGTTAAATGTGTGCTTGGTCGATGGTAAACTGATGCAAATCAATACTTTATCGTAAATAAGATGAAAATACACGGTTAAGCCCGTAATAATTGTGTTTTTACGAAAAGTTAATAATTAGGTGACAAATTTTATGCAGCAACCAACAGAGCAAAATATTCGTTATAGAAAAGACTATCGGCCACATGACTTTCATATTGAAAAAACGGCCATGATCTTTACCTTGGGTAAAGAAAAAACCCATATTGTTGCAACATTAGATATGACACGCTTGCACCACCATGGTGAAGGTTTGAGCCTTGACGGTGAAATGCTTAATTTGCAGTCGATCATGTTGGATGGTGTTGCTTTAACGAGTGATCAATATGAAGTGGATGATAAAGGTTTATTCATCTATTCAACGCCAGAAAAATTTACATTGCAAACAGAGGTATGGGTTAACCCTAAGGCCAATACAGCTCTAGAAGGTTTATATGTATCAAGTGATAACTTTTGTACTCAATGTGAAGCCGAAGGCTTTCGTAAAATTACCTACTATATAGATCGGCCTGATAATTTATCTTTATTTGATGTGAAAATTATTGCGGATAAAAAAGATTACCCTGTATTGCTGAGTAACGGTAACTTAATTGAACAAGGTGAGCTGGAAGAGGGTCGACATTTTGCTGTTTGGCAGGATCCGTTTCCTAAACCTAGCTACTTATTTGCCCTAGTGGCAGGTGACTTAGCCTTGGTGCGGGATAGTTTTGTTACGACATCGGGTCGAACAGTCGATTGCCGTATTTATGTTGAAGAGCATAATAAAGATAAGTGTGACTATGCCATGTTGTCTTTGCAAAATGCTATGCGTTGGGATGAGCAGACATTTGGTTTGGAATATGATTTAGATATTTACATGATTGTTGCAGTTGATGACTTTAATATGGGGGCAATGGAGAACAAAGGTTTGAATGTGTTTAATTCAAAATTTGTTTTAGCTGATGCTAATACTGCAACAGATGTCGACTATCAAGGTATAGAAGCGGTTATTGCGCATGAGTACTTTCATAACTGGACAGGTAACCGTATTACATGCCGAGATTGGTTTCAGTTAAGTTTAAAAGAAGGTCTAACCGTTTTTCGTGATCAGGAATTTAGCTCTGACATGTGTGACCGTGCAGTGAAGCGTATACAGGATGTACGTTTATTACGCACACATCAGTTCGCAGAAGATGCAGGTCCCATGGCTCACCCTATACGACCTGATTCGTATTTGGAGATTAATAATTTTTATACCTTAACTGTCTATGAAAAAGGTGCTGAAGTGATTCGCATGCAGCATACCTTGCTTGGAAAAGAGAACTTCCGTAAAGGCATGGATATTTATTTTGAACGCCACGATGGCCAAGCCGTTACTTGTGATGACTTTGTTGCGGCAATGGAAGCTGGTGGAGGCATTGATTTAGAGCAATTTCGCCTATGGTACTCGCAAGCTGGTACGCCAGACCTTAGCTTTAGTGATGAATATGATGTTGCTACACAGCAATATAAGCTAACGATTATGCAAACGACAAGAGATACGGCTGGGCAAAGTAATAAAGCGCCTACAGTGATCCCCGTCGATATGGCACTATTAGACCATGCTGGTAAAGAGCTGCTTTCGCAGCAACTTATTTTAAGGAAAGAGAGTGAAACATTTGTTTTTGATGGTGTTCAGTCCGTAGTTATTCCTTCACTTATGCGCGGTTTTTCTGCACCCGTTAATTATACGTATGAATATACTATCGATCAGTTAGCGCTGTTGGCACAATTTGATAATGATAGCTTTGCACGCTGGGAAGCAATGCAACGTTTGGCTTTGCACGTCTTGCAGTCACAGTCTGGAGCTGATTTAGCTGTATTAACGCAAGTGTATGAGTCTGTGCTGACACAGGCTAGCGAAGAAAAAATAGAACCAGCATTGGCGGCAGAGTTATTAACCTTACCTTCAGAGCGTTATATTGGCGAGCAGCAAGCAATTATTAACCCCGATGAAATTTATGCAGCGCGTAAGCATGTGATGTTG
>JAHDBX010000036.1:4590-9340 GCA_020630145.1 Gammaproteobacteria bacterium
TGTTGCGTGAGATTTATGAACAGTGTGCTGTACATGATGCTTATTCACCCGATGCAGAGTCAGTTGCTTATCGTAGTTTGAGAAATCAATGTTTAAGTATGCTGAGTTATTTAAGTGATAAACGCCAAGATATTGTTGACTTGATTGTTGCGCAATATCGGCAAGCAAACAATATGACCGATATCATGGTAGCGTTGACCGCGATAAGCGATTTGGAAGGGGCGTTGCGAGCAGATATTTTGACCGACTTTTATCAACGTTATGAAAATGAAAGCTTGGTGGTTGATAAGTGGTTTAGTGTGCAAGCCAGTACAGCACATGAGCAAAGTGTTGAACGTGTACAGGCGCTAATGGAGCATGCCGCTTTTTCAATTAAAGTGCCTAATAAGGTACGAGCATTACTGGGTGCTTTTGTTAATGGTAACCCTACTGGGTTCCATCGCGCAGACGGTGCGGGTTACCGTTTGTTGAAAGACATCGTTTTAAAGCTAGATAAGCTTAATCCACAAGTTGCATCACGTATGGTGTCTGCATTTAATCAGTGGAGGCGCTATGACCAAGCTAGGCAGCATTTAATGCAGCAAAATTTGCAGATGATTCTTGCAGAAGAAGGTTTGTCTAACGACGTGACAGAAATTGTCAGTAAAGCACTTGCGTAGTCGCGTAATAGCATAATGACAGAAAAACAGCCTATACAAACTAAGCCAGAGAAGCCCGACTTAGATGAGTGCTGCGGCAGCAGTTGCCCGAATTGTGTGTGGGATGTTTATTATGAAAAATTAGGCCGTTGGCGTGAGCAGCAAGGTTTGCCCGCTTATGGCAACAGTTTACAAGATGATATGTAAGCGAATCTATCTGATAAGCTTTTAGCGGTTCACAAAAATATCATCTAATGTGATAATAAAAAATATGACAGCAATAACTGATAAAGATCTATACCCAGAGAAAAATAGGGTGCCTCCAGCTACTCAAACCATTGATTTGCCCGGTGACTATGGTACTGGCGACTTAGTACTGCGTCGAGGCGGCAAGTTACGTGATGTAGTCGTAGCGTATGAATCGTGGGGTGATTTAAATGATAATCATGACAACGTCATACTTATACTAACAGGCTTATCTGCGTCGGCGCATGCTTGTTCTTCTGAAGCTGACCCAACACCTGGATGGTGGGAGTATATGATTGGCTCAGGCAAGGCAATTGATACGGATCGCTTTCATGTTATCTGTGTGAATGCGCTTGGTGGTTGTTTTGGCACAACAGGGCCGTCGAGTATTAACCCTGAAACAAATAAACCTTATGGTTTAGACTTTCCTGAAGTGACTATTGAAGATATTGCAAAAGCTGCTCACCATGCACTGGTTGAAATGGGTATAGAGCACCTGCATGCTGTAATTGGTGCCTCAATGGGCGGAATGACAGCATTAGCCTATGCTTTGCAGTACCCGGAAGAAGTGTGTCATTTGGTTTCAATATCAGCAGCGGCCAGAGCCTTGCCTTTTACTATAGCTATGCGTTCATTGCAGCGTGAGATCGTGCGTAATGACCCTAAATGGCAGGGTGGTTATTATGATACGAATCAAGAACCTAAGCAGGGCATGCTAATGGCACGCAAACTTGGCCTTATGTCTTACCGTGCAGCAGACGAGTGGCATCAACGTTTTGATCGTGCGCGTATTGCAACAGATAAAAAGAGTGATGAGCCCTTTGGCGTAGAGTTTGAAATAGAATCCTACCTTGATTATAACGCGCATAAATTTTCAGAGTTATTTGATGCAAATAGTTATCTGTATTTATCACGTGCAATGGATTTGTTTGATGCAGCAGATCATGGCGGTACGGTGAATGCTGGCTTATCAAAAATACTGGCTTTAAAAACCTTAGTGATTGGTGTACCTACGGATATACTTTTTCCTGTTGAGCAACAGCGTGATATTGCTGAGGGTTTGCGTAAATCTGGACGGCATGTCGAATATAAAGAACTCGATTCAATCTATGGCCATGATTCGTTTTTAATCGATAAAGATAGGTTTGTGCCCGTTATACGCGAGTTTCTTGATAATACCGAGTGCCAAGCACCTTAAGCTGTCTTCGTTATTTCTGTATCGTATTAAAGCGTACATAAACACTTGGCCATGAATGAGAAAAGACGTCTATTTTTTGCCTGCTGGCCAGATGCTACTGTTCGCGAGAAAATTGTGCATGCAACAACTGACATCATTATTCCTAATGGCCGCAGAATTCAAGCTGAAAATTTACATTTAACATTGTCCTTTATTGGCGATGTGACTGAAAACATGGCTGAGTGTTATGCCAGTGCTGCCGAGCGTGTTTCCACTACGCCATTTTCTATTTGCTTACAAAGCTATGGCCATTTTAGAAAGCCTAAAGTATTTTATATGGCTGTACCTGAAATACCTGCGCCACTAAGCCAGTTAGTTAGCAATTTGAATGCCGCTTTAGTTGCTCATGGCTACCAGCCTGAGCAAAGAGCCTATTGCCCCCATGTTAGCCTTTACCGCAAGGCTGACTTATTTCCTGAAACAGAATTACAAAAACAGCCTGATATAGAATGGCGTATAGATCGTTTTTACTTAGTTGAGTCCATATTTGGTGCTGGACATGCGATCTACAAGCCTATTCAAGAGTACAAATTCCTTTAAGCTTAGGCTACACTCAAGGTCTTCATTTATATATTTCTGAGGGGGGATAAAATGAAAAACAAAAAAGCTATTATTGCCACTATCGTTGTGGTCGTTTTCGTGCAAATTTACGAATTTTTAGTGCATGGTGTGTTGTTGAAAGATATGTATAACAGCAGCGCATCCGTATGGCGGCCTGAGGCGGTTATGGAATCGTACATACCGTGGATGATGTTTGGCCAGGTATTATTCGCTGTTATTTTTTGCCTAATTTATTGTTGTTCAAAGTGTACGGCTAGTATTAAGCAGGGAGCAACATTTGGCTTTTATGTGGGTTTATTAATGGCCTCAAGCTCGTTTGTTTTTTATGCTGTGCTGCCTATTCCTTTAGCGCTTATGCTTGGCTGGGTTGTCAGCAGCATAATAGAAGGTATTCTAATAGGCGTTATATTAGCCTCTATCTTAAAAAAAGCAGAATAGTCATATGAAGCGGTGGTTACACAAATTAGCATCCAGCCCACAAGGCATTAAACTGATGTTTCGTTTGTGGCCACCGCTTTGGTTTACGGGTATTCGTTTTGCAGAAGTGAGTGACGATTTACGTAGCTTAACAACCACCATGTCTATGCGTGCATATAATAAGAATATTATGGGTGTTCATTTTGGCGGTAGCTTATTTGCCATGACAGACCCTTGTTACATGATGTTGTTAATGACAATTTTGGGCAAAGAGTACGTCGTATGGGATAAAGCTGCCAGTATAGAATTTGTCAAACCCGGTATAGGTAAAGTAACAGCACGTTTTGAGCTAAGTCAAAGTGATATTGATGATATTTTGCATAAGACTTCTGACGGCAGTAAGTATTTTAAAACCTTACCTGTTGTTATTAAGGATGAAAGCGGTGAAGCGGTTGCTAAACTTGAACGTACTTTGTATATCCGTAAAAAAAGACCCGCCTAGGTTTATTTTTTTAGTGGTTTTTCCGGCCCTAAAATAATAGCTAACCACCTTGTATTCGTATTTGCGCTTAAGGCTATTTTTAATGTCATGGTTAATGGCACGGATAAAAGCATGCCTACTGGGCCCAGTACCCAACCCCAAAAAATTAATGATAAAAAGACGACTAAGGCCGACAAGCCAAGTTCTTTGCCGAGAAAGCGCGGCTCAATAATACTGCCAATCGTTATGTTTACACTCACATAGCTAATAATAGTGAGTACGACATCAATCCAGCTTAAATCAATTTGCACAAGTGCAAGTATAATGGCCGGTATTGCTGCAATAATAGAGCCAATAGTCGGAATGAAGTTGAGTAAGAAGGCCAGCAACCCCCATAATAATGCATATTCAACACCAATCATAAGTAGTAATAACGTTATGATTAAGCCAGTCGCAAAACTCGTCATGGTTTTTAAAGCCATATAATTTTTTATGTTGGCAACAAAGGCATTGAAATTATCCATTGATGCATTTTCACCTAATATAGCCTTGAGCTTTACAGGAAAACTCGATGCTTCAAGAATAATAAAAATAGTCGTGAGTAAAATAAAAAAACTCTGCGACAAAACATTACTAAAACCTTTGAAGGTACGGCCGACTAGTTGTAAGGCTGCATCTGGATCAACATAAGAAATTAATTTATTCGTGTCGATAGTGATGCCATATTCACTAATCCATATGGCAAAGGTGTTGAGCTGTGAAAAAAAACGTGTACGGTAAGCCGGTATTTGGTCAGTAAAGTCATTGACGGATGTGCCCAGCATCGTAGCGACACCAAGCAGTATGAGTAACAAAAATAGTAAGGCTATGATAATAGCCAATAGCGTTGGTACACGCTTGGATTGCATCCAAAAGATAACCGGCGCGCTTATAATGGCAATAAATATGGATAAGAAAACCAGTTGGTCATATCATGATTCTGTGATCTTATAAATTCAAAAGTTCTCAAACAATCTGGACTAAATACTGTTTAGTTGATTCTAAATGAGTAATAAATGAAAATCTTACTTGCCTTAATGATGTGTATACCCAGCGCTTTAATATTTGAATTTAATTCTAAGACCATACTTGAATCTTGGTTCATTGTAAATGATGGGGTCATGGGAGGCT
>JAHDBX010000037.1:0-2564 GCA_020630145.1 Gammaproteobacteria bacterium
TTTCTGTTTCTGTTTCTGTTTCTGTTTCTGTTTCTGTTTCTGTTTCTGTTTCTGGGGTAATTGTGTTTACAGCTACCATGCTCTCAGTGTTTTCAAGTTCGCTAACTGTTTGTGGAATCTCATGTTGAGGTTCTGTTTCTGCAGGGGTGTTTGTTTCTGAGATGCTGTACAAGTAAGCTAAGCCAATAAATATAATGGCTGCTGCGACATACCCTCCGAACTGTACGTTTTTGTTTAACCAAAATTTATTTTTACTACCGTTGAGTATATTTGCAGCTGTAGAATTAATTAGGCTTGGAATGCCCGAGGAGTCTGTAACAATGCGTTCTATTTTTTTGCTGTTAAATAACTCTGCACTTGCACCTGCTTTATTTGTTTTATGATTTAGGTATTCTTTTATTTCAGTATTGCTAAGTGGGCGAAGTAAAACAGTATATATTTCACTTGAGTCTATATGGTGCTCTGGTATTTTTTCTATTGTTTTTTCTATAGATTTTTCAGCTAATAGTATTAGTTTTAGTTTGCCAACACCCTGTTGCTTAATGGCTGTTGTGAAACGTATTAACGTGAGTAGTGTTGAGTCTCGTAATAAGTGCGCATCATCAATAATTAATACGGGTTGCGTATTGTCTTTTAGCACATGAAAAATTTCTATGGCTGCTTGTTTCGCTAAATGTTGGGTGTCATCTGACTGGAAGTCATCATCATTAATGATAGCTTTTAGAATCAGTGCCAAATTTACACGTCTTTGAGCTTTGAAGAAAAAGCTTGTGTAGGGTTTTTCGTTATGATGTAAATAGCTTGCTAAAGAGCTTTTGCCAACGCCTTTTTCACCTTTTATAATGCAAAGCTCATTTTCGTTACGGTTAATGGTGTTGCTAATGCCATTGACAACCATGCTGATTGCATTATTGATAAACAGGTCTTTGTGGAGGACCGGTTCATTTAAGAATGGCTGACGAACAAGCTTATGCTTTGCTAAGTTTTCTAAACTAATTTCGTTTGGAGAGGTGAATAACATAGCTTTAACGTTGATGTACCTGGTCTAAGTAGTTTGCAAGTATATCTGGGTCGTAGTCTGAGCTGACAAATGCGCCCCCGAGTTTTTCTAATAATACTAAGCGGATATTGTTGTTTAAGGTCTTTTTATCGCGCATCATCAGTTCAATGAAAATGTCTTTGCTCATGTCCGCAGGCGGTTGAGTAGGTAGATTAGCTGAAGCAATAATTTTTTTACTTAGTTCGCAGTCGCTTTTGCTTATTAAGTTTAAACGGTGGGAGAACTCTGCAGCCATAACCATGCCTATGCCGACACATTCACCATGAAGGTAAGTTTTGTATTCGGTAAAGGTTTCAATCGCATGCCCAAATGTATGCCCTAAGTTTAGTAAAGCTCTAACGGATTGCTCCGTTTCATCTCTAGCAACAATGTCTGCTTTTATTTCGCAGGATTTTTTAATAGCGTA
The DNA here is from genome assembly GCA_020630145.1 of Gammaproteobacteria bacterium. Classification (GTDB taxonomy): domain Bacteria; phylum Pseudomonadota; class Gammaproteobacteria; order HTCC5015; family HTCC5015; genus JAHDBX01. Next base: position 1,467 of record JAHDBX010000037.1, read on the forward strand.
TGTCATTGCCTTATTATCTAAAGAGAGTAGGTCAGGCATATTTTTTTCAAGCCAATGTAGAAAGTCTATGTCATTAATGAAGCCGTATTTGATAACCTCAGCAAGGCCTGCTGATAACTCTCTAGAAGGTAATGTTTTTAATGATGAAGTATCTGATATTACCGCAATAGGCTGATGAAATGCCCCTACCATGTTTTTACCTAAGGGGTGATTGACAGCAGTTTTGCCACCGACTGATGAGTCAACTTGAGATAAAAGTGTGGTTGGTATTTGGATAAAGTCAATGCCTCGTTGATAGCATGCTGCAGCAAAGCCCGTCATGTCGCCAATAACGCCACCACCTAGTGCGATGAGTGTACTTTTTCTATCAAAGAAGTTTTCTAGTAATTGTGTAAATATAATATTTAATGTATCTAGGTTCTTATGTTGTTCGCCATCTTCTAATGTTATTAACAGAGGTGGTTCATCAAATACTTTTTCTAAGCTAGACCAATAAAGTTCTTTTACCGTAGGGTTGGTTATTACTGCACACTTGCTATTTTTTATATGTTTATTTAATAGCGTCGCCTGTTCTAACAGGTTTTCACCTATATAAATTGGGTAACTTCTTTGCCCTAATTCAACGTTTATGCTTTCCATTATCTTGCCGTAATTTGCTTGAGTAGTTCTTGGTGAATATTGTTTATTTTGTAGTTGTTAGTATTGAAAATTAAGTCCGCTGTTGCCTCATATAATGGCGCGCGTTCTTGCATTAGCTCTATTAGTTTTGCTTTTGGGTTATCAGTTTGCATAAGCGGACGATTTTTATCATTGCCAATGCGTATTAACTGTTCTGCAACAGTTGTTTGCAGGTAGATGACATAACCTTTTTCTTTGAGTAGTTTGCAAGTGTTGTTATTAAGTATCGTGCCACCCCCCGTTGCAAGAACAATGTTGTCTTGTTGGACTGTGAGTTCTTGTGCGGAATCGTACCGGCCTTCGCGGAGTTGAAAGATTTTCACCGTCTCTGATTGGGGGTCAATAATCCAATATTCTTGAACCTGTGCCCGTTCGTAGAGCGTATGTTTAATCCCCTCGTCATTTTTTCGGGTACTGTCG